>CAUPXG010000006.1:0-115489 GCA_963515155.1 Streptococcus oralis
CTTTTCAACTCTTTCTATTATACCTACTTTTTTACCTTTGTCAAGGACTTTTTTCCTCTTTACCGAAATTCTGAAAAGATTAGGGAAAAGAGCCAGTTAAACTGACTCCTTCTATTTATCTTGCCAATTAGTCGCACGTTCTTCTCCCCACAAGTAAGGGATTAATTCAGCAACCTTAATTGTTTTTCTTGTTTCGTAGTTCATCATGAACTCTGCTTCTTTATTTTTAGCATTCAATTCTAAGAGAAATTCTCTGCAAGCGCCACAGGGCATACCTGATCCTTCGCCGTAGGGAGGTTTGTCTCGAAAGGCGAGGATTTTCTTAACTTTGGTCTGTCCTGAAAATTGATATATATTGAAGAGAGCCGCTCGTTCTGCACAGAGATGAAAAACGCCACAAGTGCCCTCCATACAAAATCCTGTGAAGATCTGACCATCTTCTGCTTCTACTGCAGCAACAACATGGTTAGCATAAACAAAGTCAGAAACCTCATGGGGATTGTATAAAGTTCGTGCTTCTTTATACATCTTTTCCCATGTATCCATCGGAAGTCCTTTTATTTAGAAATCTCTTTCAGCATGTTTTCAATATGCTGGATTGACTTTTCACGTCCGAGTAAGAAAATGGTGTCTGGTAATTCTGGTCCGTGCATTTCACCTGATACAGCAATACGAATCGGCATGAAGAGGTTTTTCCCTTTAATACCTGTTTCTTTTTGGACTGCTTTGATTTGCGGGAAGATGTTTTCTGTCACAAACTCCTCATCTGTCATCGCTTCAAGTTTCGCTTTGAAAGCTTCTAGAACAACTGGAACAGTTTCTCCCGCCATGACCTCGCGCTCAGCATCTGTCAACTCTGGGAAGTCTGAGAAGAAAAGGTCTGTCAATGGAACAATTTCGTCAACTGACTTCATTTGTGGTTTGTAGAGTTCTACCAATTTTTCTGCCTTGTCAGTCAAGCGCCCTGCTTCTTCTAGGAATGGTTTTGCCATTTCAAAAATGGTCGCCAACTCAGCTCTCTTGATGTAATCGTTGCTCATCCAGTCTAGTTTCTTCTGATCAAAGGCAGCTGGTGACTTGCTGAGACGATTTTCATCAAAGAGTTTAATCAATTCCTCACGTGAGAAAATTTCATCTTCGCCACCTGGGTTCCAACCAAGAAGGGCGATAAAGTTAAAGACTGCTTCTGGCAGGTACCCTTTCTTACGGTAGTCTTCAATAAACTGAAGGGTGTTGGTGTCGCGTTTAGACAATTTTTTACCCGTTTCAGAGTTGATGATCAAAGTCATGTGACCGAACTCTGGAGCTTCCCAACCAAGAGCCTCATAAACCATAAGCTGTTTTGGTGTGTTGGCAATGTGGTCATCTCCACGGATAACATGAGAAATTTGCATATCGTGGTCATCAATAACAACAGCAAAGTTGTAAGTTGGGTAACCATCTTTCTTTTGAATTACCCAGTCACCACCGATATTACCACCTTCAAATTCGATATCGCCTTTGACCATGTCATGCCATTTGTAAATACCAGCTTCATTGACGGCTAAGCGAACGGTTGGGATGATACCAGCTGCTTCACGTTCAGCCACATAAGCAGCTTTTTCTTCTTCACTCATGCCAAGATATTCATTGATGTAGCGTGGTGTTTCGCCAGCTGCTTCTTGGCGTTCGCGCTCAGCTGCCAACTCTTCTTCTGTAACGTAAGATTTGTAGGCTTTTCCTTCAGCTAGCAATTGGTCGATGTATTTTTGATAGAGTTCCAAACGTTCTGATTGGCGATAGTTTTCATGAGTTTCTGGGCTTTCATCCCAGTCCATGCCTAACCAACGAAGGTTTTCAAGTTGTGAACGCTCTCCGTCTTCGACATGGCGTTTACGGTCAGTATCTTCGATACGGATGATAAAAGTTCCACCATGATGGCGTGCGTAAAGGTAGTTAAACAATGCTGTACGGGCATTTCCGATGTGTAGTAGTCCTGTTGGGCTTGGTGCGTAGCGTACGCGGATATCTTTTGACATAGTTTCTCCTATAAAGTCTCTAGGCGTCTGCCTTTTTGCTTTCTATATTATATCACAAGTCTCGCCTGAGTCCAATGTCTACGAATAAAGAGAGTAAAAAGAGTGGGCAAGCCACTCTTTTCTTCTATTATAGACGTGCGTTAAGCTCTTTGCTCAATTCTTCAAATCCTGGTTTTCCAAGAAGGGCAAACATGTTGCGTTTGTAGGCTTCAACACCTGGTTGGTCAAATGGGTTGATGGCATTCAAGTAACCTGAAAGGGCGATAGCCAATTCGAAGAAGTAGATAGTGTATCCAAGAGTGAAGGCGTCTTGCTCAGGAAGAGTCACGTACATGTTTGGTACATCACCGTCAGTGTGGGCAAGAAGAACACCATCAGTCGCTTTTTTGTTTACAAAGTCAACGTCTTTTCCTTGAAGGTAACCAAGTCCGTCAAGGTCTTCTTCCAAAGTAGGAATGATCACGTTCTTACGTGGTTTGTCAACACGGACAACTGTTTCAAACATGATACGAGTTCCTTCTTGGATAAATTGACCAAGTGAGTGCAAGTCAGTTGAGAAGTTTGCTGAAGTTGGGTAGATCCCTTTTTGGTCTTTCCCTTCTGACTCACCAGCCAATTGTTTCCACCATTCTGAGAAGTATTGAAGTGATGGTTCGTAGTTTACCAAGATTTCAGTAGCGTAGCCTTTACGGTAAAGGATGTTACGAACTGCTGCGTATTGGTATGCTTCGTTTTCAGCAATCTTGTCTGAAGTGTAGTCTTTACGAGCTGCATTCGCACCTTCCATAAGAGCTTTGATGTCTGCACCTGATGCTGCGATTGGAAGCAATCCAACTGCTGTCAATACTGAGAAGCGTCCACCGATGTCATCTGGAACCACAAATGTTTCCCAACCGTTGGCATCTGCTTCAACCTTAACAGCACCTTTTTGGCGGTCAGTTGTTGCGTAGATACGTTTGTTAGCTTCTTCTTGTCCGTATTTCTTAACCAAAAGTTCTTTGAAGACACGGAAAGCAATCGCTGGTTCTGTTGTTGTACCTGATTTAGAAATCACGTTTACTGAGAAGTCTTTGTCAGCTACGTACTCTACCAAGTCAGCAAGGTAAGTAGATGAGATTGAGTTTCCAGCGTAAAGGATTTGTGGAGCTTTGCGTTCTTCTTTTGTTTGCAAGTTTGCAAAGTGGTGGTTCAAGAAGTCAATGGCTGCTTTGGCACCAAGGTAAGATCCACCGATACCGATTACAACCAAGACATCGCTATCTGACTTGATTTGCTCAGCAGCTTTCAAGATGCGGTCGAATTCTTCACGGTCATAGTTTTCAGGAAGGTCCAACCAACCTAAAAAGTCGCTACCAGCACCAGTTCCTTTACGAATCAATTCGTCTGCAGCTGTTACTTGTGCTTGCATGTATTCCACTTCATGTGGGGCAACAAATTTGTCTAAAACTTTTGAATAATCAAATTTAATATGTGACATGATAATCCTCCAAAATTTCTTCTTTTCTATCATAACGCTTACCTTCGATTTTTTCAAGTTTTTTTATTGATTTTGCCCAATTTTTATCAGAATTCAAACGTTTGCGTAAATTTGCTAAAATATAAAAAATCTGAAAGGACGAATAAAAACGGCTAGAGACTCTAACCGTTACAATTCATTTAATAAATACTCAAATAATTCTAAATTGCCATCTTCTTCATTGACCAGGAACTCTGGGTGCCACTGTAAACCGATAATGCGATGTTCGTCAATAGACTCAATCGCTTCCACTGTCTGATCTCGAGGATCCACCGCTGTCACACGGAAATTGGGTGCTAGATCTTTAATGCTCTGACGATGCACTGAATTAACCTGACTTTCTTTGCCAAATAACTTAGCCACCACGCTTCCTTCTACTGTTTCAATAGAATGAGAGGTTCCAAAAGGCAAGCCTTGCCAGTGACCTTCAATTTCTTGGTGAAGAGTGCCGCCAAAAGCAACATTGACCAGCTGAACCCCGCGACAGATTGCCATAATTGGTTTATTCTGGCGGAGCGCTTCTTTCAAGAGGGCTAGTTCAAACTCATCGCGTACAAGGTTGTAATCATCGCTCTCAATGGTCTTTTTCTCTCCATAAAACTGAGGATGGACGTTTTGCCCACCTGTCAAGATGAGTTTGTCAATCATTTCCACATAATCGCGCACAATGGACTCATCCCCTACAGGAATTACTAAAGGAAGACCACCGACTTGACGAATGCTCTCTGCAAATTTACAGGATACAGATGAGTGAATGTTTTTCCCTTCTGCATCTACAGGACATAGATTTGCAGCAACTCCTACAACCGTTCTAGCCATGATGTGTCTCCTTTCGATTTTCTTGCGACAGTCTTATCTTATCACTCCAACCCTTTCCTGTCTAATATGTTTTTTCAAAGACCGTGATAAGTATTTTTTATGGACAAGAAAAAGCTGCCCACGAGGACAACTTTTTTATTCGAAGACAAATTGATTGTGATACAGTTCTGAGTAGAAACCGCCAAGTTTGAGCAACTCGTGATGATTTCCACGTTCAATAACCTCTCCATCTTTGAGGACAATAATCTGATTGGCATTGAGGATGGTCTTGAGACGATGGGCAATGACAAAACTGGTTCGTCCTGCTACAACTGCCTCCATGGCATGTTGAATCTTGCTTTCTGTTACGGTATCCACATTGGAAGTCGCTTCATCTAAAATTAGGACTTGAGGATCTGTCATCAAGGTTCGAGCGATGGAAATCAATTGTTTCTGCCCAGTCGAGAAGATATTTTGCTCATCATCAATAAGGGTATCATACTTGTCAGGCAAGCTTTCGATATAGTCATGAATATGAGTTGCCTTGGCAGCTGCTTCGACCATTTCCTGACTGGCATCTGGCACACCAAAGCGGATATTGTCTCGGATCGTTCCACTAAACAAGACCGAATCCTGCAAGACAATCCCGACCTTGCTCCGCAGGCTGTCCAAGTCGTAGTCACGAATGTCTTTGCCATCAAAAGAAATGCTACCTGCATCCACATCGTAGAAACGATTGATGAGGTTCATGATGGTTGTTTTCCCCGAACCAGTCGGACCGACAACTGCTATCATCTGCCCCTTAGGAGCTGAAATGCTGACATCTTTTAAAATCGGCTTGTCTGGCACATAAGAGAAATCAATGTGACTGATTTCAACACCTTCTCGCAATTCCGTAAAGGCAGGTGCATTTTGCGGACGAATCTCTTCTTCTGCATCAAACATTTCTTGGATACGATCCGCTCCAGTAAAGGCCAATTGGAGGCTCCCCCAACTCGCAGCCACCTGGATAATCGGCTGGTAGTACTGCTGAGAAAATTGGGTAAACATGACAATCAAGCCTAGGGCTGTCGTTGTTTCGATACTTGGATCGTTCAGCAAGACCGCAGAACCTGCAAAAATAACGATGGCCGTATTGACCAAGCTCATCCCATTCATAACTGGAAAGAGGATACCTGAGAACATTCTCCCTTTAAAGGTTGCCTTGCGCACACGCTCATTTTGCTCCACAAAGCCTGCTACGATGTCATCTTGAATTCCTTGTACAATAACAGCTTTCTGTCCAGAAATACTCTCATCCATGTAGGCGTTGAGTTTCCCTACCTCTTTTTGCTGTAGATTGGTGTACTTGCGGGCCATTTTCACGATGAAGACCAACATGAGAAAGGCTACTGGGGTGCTAGCTACTGTTATCAGGGCTAGTGTCACATTTCTTGAAAACATGACAAAGATCAAACCGATGTAAAGAGCAATATTGCTCATGACCTGAACTAGGCTTTCATTGAAGGCTTGAAGGATGTTATCCAAGTCACTCGTGAAGCGAGAAAGGATGTCCCCATCCTGATGGCGGTCAAAGAAAGAAACGGTCAAACGGGAAAGTTTGCCAAAGAGACCCTTACGCATCTCGTTTGTTGACTCAGCAATCACACGGGTCATCAAGGTCATGTAAATCAAACTGGATACCACTAAGGCGAGGACAACCAGAGCTAGATTCAGCATCAGAGCTGATAAACTCTGCCAGGCTAGTTCGGAAGTTCCATTTTGATAAGCCAGCACTAGGTTAGCGAGCTCCGTCACTGCTTGACCTGAAAAAACTGGAAAGAGGGCTTGTGCAATCGTCGCAACTGCAACCATCAGAATCACAATGACAAAGGAGAGCTTGTAAACTTTAAAATAATTCCAGAAAAATCGAACGGTTTTCATTTTATTCCTCCTTTCCCTTTTGTGTTTCGTAGATTTCGCGGTAGACGGCATTGTTAGCTACCAAGTCGGCATGCCGTCCTTCTCCAATCAAACGCCCTTGGTCCAAGACCAAAATCTTGTCTGCATGGACGACTGAACTGATCTTTTGAGCGATGATAATGGTTGTCGTCCCTTTCAGATCTTTATTCAAAGCTTCCTGTACGAGTCTTTCTGACTTGGCATCCAAGGCCGAAGTCGAATCGTCAAAAATCAGGATACGGGGATTGCTGACAATCCCACGGGCAATGGACATCCGTTGCTTTTGTCCACCAGAAAAGTTGGTGCCACGTTCTTCGACCTGACTCTCAAATTTGTTTTCCATGCGTCCGATAAATTCACTGGCTTGGGCAATCCGTGCTGCACGTTCCATTTCTGACACGCTGGCATTGCCTTTCCCTTGACGAAGATTATCTGCAATGGTCCCGCTAAAGAGAATAGCACGTTGCAAGACGATGGAAACTGTTTTACGCAAGGTTCCCTCGCTGACGTCTCGAATATCCTTGCCACCAATCTTGATAGATCCCTCCTGTGGGTCAAAAAGTCGTGGAATTAACTGAGCTAGAGTGGACTTCCCTGCTCCAGTCGCCCCAACCACACCAACCATCTGACCAGGCGCAATTTCAAAGGTTACATTCTTCAGCATAGGCTCATCGTCATTGGGATAGGTGAAGGTTACATTTTCAAAAGAGAGACTTCCTTCTAACTCTTCGTCTGGGAGATCTTTAAAGGTCATCGCTGGCTCGGTATTTAGAATCTCGCGGATACGACGCAAGGAAATCATGGCACGACTGACAGAATTTCCTAAAAATCCAACCATGATAATGGTAAAGATAATCTGGCTGAGATAGTTGATAAAGGAAGCAATAGAGCCCACAACAGATGGATCTGACTGAGCCATGTCTGCCACTAACCAGATAGAGAGGAAGACCGCTCCATAGCCGACTAGCATCATAACGGGTTCTATAACTGAGAAGGCATAACCGATATAAAGATTTTGGCCGAGAAGTTCATCAGAAACATCGGTAAATTTGTCAAATTGTGCTTTTTCCTGCACAAAGGATTTAACCACGCGCACACCACGTAGATTTTCCTTAGCGATAGCATTGATCCGTTCAAGAAGGGTTTGAAACTTAGCAAATCGTGGTCCCATCATCCCCATCATGATGGCTGTTAGTGCAAAGATTAGGAGCACCATGAGAACAATCACCCACCAAAGCGACGGAAGAGTGTGAACCGCCAAGATAAAGGAACCGATAAAGAGAAGAGGGAGACGAAAGAGAATTTGAAAAGCCATCATCACCACGTTCTGAATTTGGTTGATATCATTGGTCATTCGGACGACAAGGTTACCCGCATTAAACTGCTCGATATTGGCATAAGAAAAAGTCTGGATCTTGCGAAAAGCGTCTTCACGAAGGTCCGAAGACACTCCTTGAGCAATATAGGCTGCAAGTGTTACATTGACCCCACCTGCAACCAGACCAACTAGGGCAACTCCTATCAGCCATGCACCAATACGATAAATAGCCTCATTTTGTCCAGCCAACAAAGCCTCTAACACCTCTTGCAAATAGCGCGGTTGCAAGAGCGAGCTCGCAACCATCAAGCCTGTCATCATTAAGGATGCCAAGGCCTGCCATTTATAGGTTTTTATTTTTTTAATGAGCATATTTCCTCCTAATAAAATAGATAAAGGGAGCGACATCCTGCGTCAGCTCCTTCTCATTCGTTCATATTGATGCTATTCTAGCAAAAAAGAGACATCTTGTCAAAGAAGTCTCCTTATTATAAATTAGTGCGCTTTCATCTACAGGTGATGCACGAAAAGGCTTTTTATGGTAAAATGAAAGGAAGAACTCTTACAAGGAGGAAAAGATGAAGAAACAAACCATCGCTGTCTTGGGTCCTGGTTCTTGGGGAACTGCCCTTTCGCAGGTCCTAAACGACAATGGACACGAGGTTCGAATTTGGGGAAATATTTCTGACCAAATTGATGAAATCAATAACCAACATACAAACAAACGCTACTTCAAAGATATCCTACTCGACGAAAAAATCAAAGCCTATCATGACTTGGAAGAAACACTAAAGGATGTGGATGCTGTTTTATTTGTAGTCCCAACAAAAGTAACGAGACTGGTTGCCCAACAAGTAGCAAAGGTACTTGATCACAAGGTTGTCATCATGCATGCCTCCAAAGGATTGGAACCAGATAGCCACAAACGTCTATCAACTATTCTTGAAGAGGAAATTCCAGCCGACCTTCGTAGTGAAGTCATTGTTGTTTCAGGACCTAGCCACGCTGAGGAAACGATTGTACGGGATATTACCTTGATTACAGCAGCCTCTAAAGACCTTGAAACGGCTCAGTACGTCCAAAATCTCTTTAGCAATCACTACTTCCGTCTCTATACTAATACGGATGTTATCGGGGTTGAAACCGCTGGTGCTCTCAAAAACATCATCGCAGTTGGAGCTGGGGCACTACATGGACTAGGCTTTGGCGACAATGCCAAGGCGGCTATCATTGCCCGTGGCTTGGCTGAAATCACCCGTCTAGGGGTCGCTCTGGGAGCTAATCCTCTGACTTATAGCGGTCTTTCTGGAGTTGGAGATTTGATTGTAACGGGGACATCTGTCCACTCTCGTAACTGGAGGGCAGGTGATGCTCTCGGTCGTGGAGAATCCCTCGCAGACATCGAAGCTAATATGGGCATGGTCATCGAAGGAATCTCAACAACTCGAGCAGCTTACGAACTAGCTCAGGAATTGGGTGTCTACATGCCAATCACACAGGCTATTTACCGAGTTATCTACGAAGGTGTCAATATCAAAGAAGCAATCACTGACATCATGAACAATGAATTTAAAGCAGAAAACGAATGGTCGTAGACCTTTATAGAAAGGAACATTTATGAAACAAAAAGTCAGAAAAGCAGTCATCCCTGCCGCTGGATTGGGAACTCGTTTCCTCCCAGCAACTAAGGCCTTGGCAAAGGAAATGTTGCCAATCGTAGACAAACCTACTATCCAGTTTATCGTTGAAGAAGCTCTCAAATCTGGTATCGAAGATATCTTGGTTGTTACAGGTAAGTCAAAACGTTCCATCGAGGACCACTTCGACTCAAACTTCGAATTGGAATACAACCTCAAAGAAAAAGGGAAAACAGATCTTCTGAAGCTAGTTGATGAGACAACCGGCATGCGCCTGCATTTTATCCGTCAAACACATCCACGTGGTCTCGGAGATGCTGTCTTGCAAGCCAAAGCTTTCGTTGGAAATGAACCTTTTGTCGTTATGCTTGGTGATGACTTGATGGATATCACAGACGAAAAGGCTGTTCCACTTACCAAACAACTCATGGATGACTACGAGCGTACCCACGCGTCTACTATCGCTGTCATGCCAGTCCCTCATGACGAAGTATCTGCTTATGGGGTTATTGCTCCGCAAGGCGAAGGAAAAGACGGTCTTTACAGTGTTGAAACCTTCGTTGAAAAACCTGCACCAGAGGATGCTCCTAGCGACCTTGCTATCATCGGACGCTACCTCCTCACTCCTGAAATTTTCCAAATCCTTGAGAACCAGACTCCAGGTGCAGGAAATGAAATTCAGCTGACAGATGCAATCGATACCCTCAATAAAACACAACGTGTATTTGCTCGTGAGTTCAAAGGGGCTCGTTACGATGTCGGAGATAAGTTTGGCTTTATGAAAACATCCATCGACTATGCTCTCAAACACCCACAAGTCAAGGACGACTTGAAAGACTACCTCATCCAACTTGGGAAAGAGTTAGCTGAGGGGGAATAGAAGAAAAACAAAGCTCTTAAATAAGGGCTTTGTTTTTTGTTAAAACTTTCAACAAAAAAGCCATCTTTGCAGATGACTTATTAGCAACCGAATCGGTGCTCGCTTTTTTAAGTTGTGTACGGACAAAGCCTTATTTTAACTTGCTGTGTTGTTTCGAATGGTTCCAAAACTTTTTTGTATGATATAACAGAATATTTTAAAAATGAAGGGGATTTCTATGGAGATCGATGTGTTTTTTGATTATTATTTAAAATCACTTAGGTTCTATTTTGGTGATAGGTGTAAGGATATTGGATTTATAAAGTTTTTCAAAGATGAAAACAATAGTTTTATTACCATAGAGGATTATGTTTTAGAAGCATTAGTAATATTGTCAAATATTTTGAGTAAAGAGAGGATTGTGTTTTCTTGTGGATTTATTCATAGCAAGGGGGTAGTTACTGGAGTAGAAGTATGTATGAATGTATTAGAGTTAGAAAGATTAAATAATTTGTATAAGATATAGTTTTGAAGAATATTAAAAAACATTAGGTAAACTGTCTATGTAGGATGTGCGGAGTTGATAGTATCAATATTTCCTAGTTATAGAGCTATGTTGTTTCGAATGGTTCCAATCTACACAAAAAGCTACTCATTTTTTGAGTAGCTTTTAACTATCCCCCCCTACACATAGCTCATTCCCTTATAGCAAAGGAAAACGGCTAGTGCGACAAAAAGTAGGGTTGCTCCGATTCGCTGGCTGGTACTATACATCCTTTTATCCCATTTGACTGGAAAAATGACTGCTAGAAAGGCACCGCCTACTGCGCCACCAATATGCCCTGCTAGGCTGATTCCTGGAATCAGAATACTTCCAATGATATTTATCACGAAAAGCGTCAGGTAGGATTGCCCCAACTGCTGAATATAGGGGTTGCGAGTTGCGTAACGCAAGACGATAATCGCAGCAAATAGCCCGTATAGGGAAGTGGATGCCCCAGCAGCGACAACTTTCGGTGTAAATGCAAACACAAAGAGATTACCCATCATTCCAGATAAGAGATAGAGAAAGAAGAACTGCTTAGAACCGAAAATCTCCTCCACCTGTCGTCCAAGAAAGTAGAGCGAAATCATATTGACAATGAAATGCTCCCATCCAATATGCACAAATATAGCCGAAAAAAGGCGCCATATCTGCTCAGGGAACAGGCGAATGATCGGTCCATACATGGCTCCAAACTGAAGCAGGGTATCTGCTCGTTCAAAATTTAAACCTGTAAGAACCAACATCAAGAGAAATACCAATGCTGTTACTAGGAGGAAGAAGCTAGTCACAGGATAACGTTTATCAAAGATTTCCTTCATCTATTAGCACCTCCTGGACGGGAATATCATGGTTTTCCGAGTTAAACTCCTGAACTTGACAAGGATAGATTGTACTCATGGTATGCCCAGCAAAATGTTCTAGATAGCGGTCGTAGTATCCTCCACCATATCCAATCCGATAGCCCTCTGTTGTAAAAGCCAAGCCCGGAACATGAATTAAATCAATCTGAGACGGTTCCACCACTTCCAAGTCTCCTTGCGGTTCCAGTAAACCAAAGGAAGTTTTTGCCAACTGCTGCGGATGATAGACCACAAACTCCATGCGCCCCTTGGGATAGGTTTTGGGTATCAAAACCTTCTTGCCGTCCTTCAGCGCCTGCTCAATCAGTTCCTGCGTTTGAAATTCATGAGGGAAGGAGAGATAGGTTGCGATGGTCTTGGCTTCTTGGTAAAAAGGGTGTTGTAAGAAACCCTCAGTTAAAACTCGATCCATAGCCTGTTTTTGCTCCTGAGATAAAGTCTTCATTTCTTGCAAAATTTTCTTGCGTAGTTCAGCTTTCATAGTCAATTCCTCTACTCTGCTGCCTTCTTTTTCAAGAAACTAGAGACCGCATCTACCCCAATGGCTAAGGCTTCTTCCTTAGGACTCATCTGAGGGTGATGAAGGGCGTAGGGACTATCGATACCTAGCCAGAACATAACTCCATCTACCTTCGAAAGGAGATAACCAAAGTCCTCACCAGTCATAGCAGGCTCGATATCAATCAACTCGATTCCGTCTTTCTCTTCAAAAAAGTCCATCAGTTCACGCGCCAAGGCTGGATTGTTCTCCACAGGTAGGTAGCCTCCTTGCTTGAGTTCCACTTCGACTTCCATATCAAAGGCTGCTGCAACACCTTCTGCGACTGTCTTGACTCTTTTTTGTACCAAGAGGCTCATGTCCTGAGTCAAGGCGCGAATAGTTCCATGTAAAAATGCTGTGTCTGTAATGACATTGTTGGTTGTTCCAGCTTGGAAAAGGCCAAAGGTCACCACCGCTCCCTCGATGGGATTGACATTGCGGCTAACAACTGACTGTACCTGTGTCACAAAGTAACTAGCAGCCACCAAGGCGTCATTGGCTTCATGCGGAAAAGCTGCGTGTCCTCCTTTTCCTTTGAAACGAATCTTCACTTCACAGGTCCCTGCAAAAAGAGTGTGTGTATTGGTCGCAATCTGTCCGACTTTCAAATCTGGACGGACATGGAGACCATAAAATTGGTCTGGCATCCAGTCTCCAAAAGCACCATCCTCATACATGAGCATCCCACCAGCTTCATTTTCTTCAGCAGGCTGAAATAGGAAGAGCAGATTATTTTTGGGTTGCTCCTCAAGAGCGCGCTCAAGACAGCCCAAGGCAATGGTCATATGAAAATCATGGCCACAAGCATGCATGCGACCTTGGTGTTGAGAAGCGAAAGGCAGTCCTGTTTGTTCGACGATAGGCAGACCATCAATATCTGTTCGCCAACCAATGGTCCGCTCCGGCTGACTTCCCTGCAGGTAGACCAAAATCCCTGTCCGCCAAGTACGAACTTGAACAAAATCCTTGCCCGTAGTCAATTTTTCAATCACATCCAGCAAATAAGCCTGAGTCTTGAATTCTTCCAAGCCAATCTCTGGAATCTGGTGTAAATCTCGTCTAGTCTGAATCAAATCTAACATCTATCGATCCTCCTTTTGATAGAAGAAAGAGGCTGGAAAAAGGGTCCCGCCTCTTTTTTACTTTTACAATTACAAGGTACGAAGCGCATCCTCAAGCGCTGTTTTTTGTTGGGTTTGGGCATCAATTTCTTTGATGATACGAGCTGGAACACCTGCTACCACTACGTTTTCTGGGACATCTTGGGTAACGATAGCTCCTGCTGCGACAACTGAACCACTACCAATTTGAACTCCCTCGATAACCACTGCATTAGCCCCGATAAGAACATTGTCTCCGACACGGACTGGTTCAGCGCTAGCTGGCTCAATCACACCCGCCAAAACTGCACCTGCACCAACGTGACTGTTTTTCCCAACGATAGCACGACCTCCAAGGATGGCACCCATGTCAATCATGGTTCCAGAACCGATTTCAGCACCGATATTGATAACAGCTCCCATCATGATAACAGCATTATCACCAATTTCAACTTGGTCACGAATAATAGCACCTGGCTCAATACGAGCGTTGATCGCACGTTTGTCTAGCAAAGGAACTGCAGAATTACGAGCATCTTGCTCGACAACATAGTCTTGATTTTCTACCAAACCTTCAAGAAGCGGAGCCACGTCCTTCCAGTCCCCGAATAAAACATTCCCTAGTTTGACAACTGAGCTTGGTACAGCAGTTGCGAGTTGTCCTTCAAAGGTTACTTTGACACTGGTTTTCTTTTCTGCATTGGCGATAAATTGGATAATTTCTTGAGCGTTCATTTTTGTAGCAGTCATAGGTGCCTCCTGGTTCGTTATAATGATACCTATTCTACCAAAAAAGGCCTCAAATTTGAAGCCTCAACTATCAAATAATCATCTTTACCTGGCTTGTTTTGCTTCTTCTACAGATAAGAAAATCATCGGAACGATAATCAACACCATAGCTAAGGCCAAAAAACCATCCATAACCAATCCCAGAAAAAGAACACTTAATAAAGCTGAAGAGAGCGGTTCGCTGGCACTCACCACCGATACAACCAGCGGGGAAACGAGGGACACAGCCTTCATAGATAGGAAGAAGGCAAAAGCAGTACCAAACACGGCAATCGTCAGACAAATCAGCACGCTTACCAGATCCACTTGAAAACTTATCTGATAAATAGGGTAGAGGAAATTACTAAAGAGCCCTGCCAGAATCATCCCCCAACCAACAGTCGGAACAAATCCGTAGCGCCGTGCAAAGCGTTGGGGAAGGATAACATTAAACATGACCCCTACTGCACTGAGCAAACCTGTCACTAGAGCCAAAGGAGTCATGGATAATTGGGACAAATCCCCTTTCGTAGCCATCAAAAAAACACCTAGCATGGCAATCAAAACATAAAAAACAGCTGTAATCGAAGCCTTCTTCTGGTAAATGATTCGATTGTAAAACAGGATAAAAACTGGGCTGATAAATTGCAAAATGGTCGCCGTCGTCGCATTGGAATACTCAACGCAGAGATAGAAGAAAAACTGCACAGAAAAAATACCTAGAATAGCATAGGCTAAAAAAGGTAGATAATTTTTCTTATCACGCCAGATGTCCAACAAGCGGCTACGCAACTGAAAAGCAGATAAACCTAAAACCAAACTCCCTGCCACTAGTAAACGCATAGAAGTAATCCATCCAGAAGACACTGGATAATGAGTGAAAAAATACTCTCCTAAAATCCCACAAATCCCCCAGATTAGGCCTGAGAGTAGCGAGTATACTGTCCCCTTAACAATCTTTTTCTGATAATGATTCATATTATTATTGTAACACGAAACCAACAAAGAAAAAAGTAGCAACAAGGAGAAATTACTAACCTTGCCACTACTCTTTTTTAACGATTAAATAGACGTGAACGTCCTGATGAACCACTTTGAGTATTGCCACTCGAACTTGAACTTCCAGAGCTACTGCTTGAACTTGAGCTTGGAGGAGTCACTGCTGGAATGCTTCCTAGAATATTCTTCCATGCGTTCAGATAATCTGCATCGCTTCCTCCAATAGCAAAGCGATAGGTGGTCACTGGGGCGCCTTCTTTAGTCGCCCAGTAGCTCGTTACTGTTGATCCAGAAACTTCTATTTCTTTTCCATTGATGGAAACCTTGCCTGGTTTTTGCCCTGTAGATCGGAGAACTTGTGACTTGGTCACACTTGGATCCAGATTAAAGCGCTCATTCCCCCATATTCCAGGCTCAGCTTGTTGGATAGCATTGACCAAGTGGGCCATATAGTTGGCATTACGGTAGTGGCCTGCTCCTTTGGCTAGTGGTCGGTTATCATCGTGACCTAACCAGCCACCCAAAGTCAAGCGAGGTGTAGAAAGCATGAGCCACATATTTTCATCTTCATTGGTCGTACCAGTTTTTCCGATCCAGTCAGCACGAGCTAGGGATGGATTAATAGTCGTCAAATCCGTCTGGAAACTTGAAGTAATCCGAGACGAGATAACATCCCGAAGGAGACTTTGCATAATGGTTGCTGTCGCTTTTGAATAAACTTGGACAGGCTCATCCTTGTGCTCGTATACCAATCGGCCATCCGTTGACTCGATCTTCGCGATCATATGTTTCTTATGGTAAACTCCATTGTTGGCCAGAGTTTGATACCCGTTGGTATGCTGGGCAACTGTAACGTCAATCCCCCCACCCATCGGTAAACTTTCAATCCCATATTCTGGGATTTCGTAACCCATTTTTTCCATATATCCTTTGACATCAACACCCTTCTCTCGAAGCGTACGATACGTCCAGTAGGCTGGGATATTCCATGAGTAGTTAAGAGCTTCTCCCAATGTCATCATGCCCGTACCAGGACTATTGACATACATGATGGGATTCCCGTTTGAGAAGTTGGTAGGATAGTTTGATAAAATACTTGCACTCCCCATCAAACCTTGGTCAATAGCGATACCATAGGCCAATATAGGTTTCGTGGTTGAAGCTGGAGAACGCTTGGTATCGATAGCGTGATTGTTCTGATTTTCTTGATAATTACGACCACCAACAAATCCAAGGATAGCTCCCGTTTGGTTGTCCATGAGGACATTCCCCACCTCAGGCTGGCCTGTCGAATCATCTAGCAGATAGCCGTAGGTCGCAACCGCATTTTGCATCGCAGCATGAACATTTTTATTGATAGTTGTCGTAATTTTATATCCACCATTTTCAATTTCCTTAGCGGCTAAATCACGATAGGATTTCTGAATGGACTCATTCTTTAATTCTTGCGCAGAGACATTATCTCGTTGGACGAGGTAGTCGTACATGCGGTCAGTAGCTTCTGCCAAGGTTGCATAGTAGAGATAGTCACGCGAAGTACCACTAACACTACCGGATGGTAGGAAATCTTTCTTAAAGTCATAATCTTTGTACTTATCGTAGTCTTCCTGACTTAGAGCTCCTGTCCGATACATATTGTAGAGTACATCCTTGGCACGCTTAATCCCCAAAGCCATGTCCTCATCACTCTTCATGCTACCATCAGATTCATAAGGAGAATAACTGATTGGACTCTGTGGCAACCCTGCGATAAAGGCAGCTTGAGGTACCGTTAAATCCGAAGCATTGACCCCAAAGATTCCTTCTGCAGCCTGCTGGGCACCTGCAATATTTTGGCCTTTATGATTGCGACCAAAAGGAGCTATGTTAAGGTAGGTTGTCAAGATCTCATCCTTACCCATGGCCCGTTCTAAAGCTAGAGCATCAATAATCTCTTTGGCCTTACGAGCTAGAGTTGGAGCATCCCCCACCACTTGCTGCTTGATGACCTGCTGGGTCAAGGTCGAACCACCACTAGACGAACCTAGACCGACAAAGGTTCCCAAGGTCGCACGAATAACGGCCTTAGGCACAACTCCCTTGTGTTCATTGAAATGCTCGTCCTCTGTCGCAACAATGGCTTTCTTAAGGTTATCTGATATAGCATCTGAAGCGACTGAAGTGCGCAACAAATCACCCTCGATCGAGGCAATGGTACTGCCGTCAGAATAAGTGATTTCTGAGATGGAGGCAATATCCTTCACTTGCTTGACCAACTCTTCTGCTTGAGGGACCTGGGCCTTGTCAAATAGAGCGACTCCATAACCCATAGCCACACCAGCGCCAAACAGTCCACCGATAAAACCTAGGATAAAGAGAGTGTTAAAAACTATTTTAAACCCACTCAAAACCTTAGCAAAAATAGACCCTGCCCTTCTAACTTTGTCAGAAGAGGTCCCCTTTTTACTGGTTTTCTTATTAGCTAGTTTTTCTGCTAGTCTTTTCTTCCATTTGGCAATTCGTTGCATTAGCTGCTGGAAAAAATGCAGCATGTTTGTTTTTAATTCATTAATTCTTTCTTTCATGAATGTCCTCGCTTTCTCTATTATACCATAAAAGGGAAACTTTCAATAAAATAGCCACTTTCTTCCCTATTCTACTAGGCTATTAATCAAGTTTGTGATACAATAGGTAGAAACAATATTTTATAAAGGAGAAAAGACACATGCACATTTTTGATGAGCTAAAAGAGCGTGGTTTGATTTTTCAAACGACTGATGAAGAAGCTTTGCGCAAAGCCCTAGAAGAAGGTCAAGTTTCTTATTATACTGGCTACGATCCAACTGCTGACAGCCTTCACCTAGGTCACCTTGTCGCAATCTTGACAAGTCGTCGTTTGCAGTTAGCAGGTCACAAACCATATGCGCTCGTTGGCGGTGCTACAGGTCTCATCGGAGATCCGTCCTTCAAAGATGCTGAGCGTAGTCTCCAAACAAAAGACACAGTAGAGGGCTGGGTCAAGTCTATCCAAGGACAACTTTCTCGTTTTCTTGACTTTGAAAATGGTGAAAATAAAGCTGTCATGGTCAACAACTACGACTGGTTTGGCAGCATCAGCTTCATTGACTTCCTCCGTGATATCGGAAAATACTTCACTGTCAACTACATGATGAGCAAGGAGTCTGTTAAAAAACGGATCGAAACAGGGATTTCTTACACTGAGTTTGCCTACCAAATCATGCAAGGTTATGACTTCTTTGTCCTTAACCAAGAGCACAATGTAACCCTTCAAATCGGTGGTTCTGACCAATGGGGTAATATGACTGCTGGTACCGAATTGCTTCGTCGTAAGGCTGACAAGACTGGTCACGTTATCACTGTTCCACTCATCACAGACGCAACTGGTAAGAAATTTGGTAAATCAGAAGGAAACGCAGTCTGGCTCAATCCTGAAAAGACTTCTCCATACGAAATGTATCAATTCTGGATGAACGTCATGGATGCTGACGCCGTTCGCTTCTTGAAGATCTTTACCTTCTTGTCACTGGATGAGATTGAAGAGATCCGCAAACAGTTTGAAGTGGCGCCACATGAACGCTTGGCTCAAAAAGTCTTGGCTCGTGAAGTCGTGACACTTGTTCACGGTGAAGAAGCCTACAAGGAAGCCCTCAACATCACTGAGCAACTCTTTGCTGGAAACATCAAAAATCTTTCTGTTAAAGAACTCAAACAAGGACTTCGTGGAGTGCCAAACTACCAAGTACAAGCAGACGAAAACCACAATATCGTGGAACTGCTCGTGTCATCTGGTGTGGTGAATTCCAAACGCCAAGCCCGTGAAGATGTCCAAAACGGAGCCATCTACGTCAACGGCGACCGTATCCAAGACCTTGACTATGTCTTGAGTGATGCAGATAAGTTAGAAAACGAACTTACTGTTATCCGTCGTGGTAAGAAGAAATACTTTGTGTTGACTTACTAAATTGTTAAACATTTACCTATAAACAAAGGAGTTACCCTCGAGAAAGGTAACTCCTTTTTGCTGTGAATAGTCCCCACCTATCCCTTAATAGACAGGCTACGCAGGACTATGCGTAAGGTTGTTAGATTATGTAGGATAGAGAGGTTTGAAGGACTGAGCCAATTAAACAAGCCAAAGCCAATCAAACTACTATTTACGACAACGGTATCTTGAATATTCTTCTTGATGAGTGTTTGCAAAGATGATGATAGCCAATCCAACTCTTGGAAGAAATCCAAACGATTATCTAACAATAAGATATCGCTCATCTGCTTAGAAATATCTGCACTCTCATTCATCACCACACCGATATCTGATAGGGTTAGAGCCGCTGAGTCATTCAATCCATCTCCAACCATCAAAATCGTGTGACCTGCTTTCTGCAGTTCCTCTACTAACTCAAATTTCCCATCAGGTTTCAAGTCTGTATAGACCTGATCAAAGGGCAAATCTTTGACTAATTCCTCTGTCCTAACCAAGGTGTCCCCTGTTGCCAGAATCAATTTTTTCCCTTGTGCCTTAAGTTTCTCCAAGGCTGCTTTTGCTTCTTTTCTCAAAGGAGTATGAATGCAGAACATTCCAATCAATTCATTCTGATAAGCCAAGAATAAGAGATTGTAGTGACTCTTGTACTCTTCAATTAAAGCATTTTGTTCTGAACTGATATGAATCTGCTCATCCTGCATCAAGACATAATTCCCAATAAGAACTGGTTGGCCATCTATATGAGATTTGATCCCCTTGCTTGCAATATATTGGAGTTTCCCATGCATTTCCTCATGTTCAATTCCCTCTATCTCAGCTTGCTTGACGATGGCATTAGCAATAGGATGATAAATGTGTTCCTCAAGACAGGCACTGATTCTGAGAATATCTTCCTCACTATAGTCCCCAAAAGGTAACACCTTTTCAACTATAGGATAACTAGTTGTGATTGTTCCCGTCTTATCAAACAAGAAAGTATCAACTTCCAGATATTTCTCCAGAACATCCCCATCCTTAATCACCATTTCACGGTTCAACCCCTCCTTGATAGCTGTCAAATAAGCTACAGGAGTAGAGATTTTCAAAGCGCAGGAGAAATCGACTAATAGGAAAGAAATAGCCTTAGAAAAAGAACCTGTTAATAGGTAAGTTAGCCCAGCCCCCAAGAAATTATATTTGACGACCTTATCCGCCATCTTGATGAAATAGCGTTGTTTCGTTTTCTTGTTTTCTTCAGATTTCTTCATTAACTCAATCAGTTGTAAAATCCGGCTGTTCATCTGATTATCGGTTACACGAATGCGTAACTCTCCAGTTTCTAATACTGTATTTGCACAAACCAAATCAGACTCTCTTTTTTCAACTGGAAAACTCTCTCCCGTCAAGGAACTTTCGTTGACCATACCTAAACCTGAAACTACTTGTCCATCAAACAGAATTTCATTTCCTTGAGATAGGACCAAGACATCTCCTATTTGAACATCGGAACTCTTGATACTAACAACCGTATCGCCCTGTACTAAGAATACGTCGCTCTCTTTTGCAAGAAGGCTTTGTTCTAAATCTGTTGCAGTTTTTTTCAAAGACCACTGATCTAAATGATTCCCCAAATCAAGCATAAACATGATATTGCTAGCTGTCTTGGATTGGTTCATAAACAAGGACAATAAAATCGCCGAACAGTCCAAGACTTCCATCGTTAGTTCCTTACGCGCTAGTGTTTGATAGGCTTCTCTAATATAACCCAAAGCCTGATAACAAGTCCATATATAGCGAATAGGATACGGCACAAAACTACGAAAAAGTACACGCTTAATCGCTGCACCTGAAACAATAGAATAAGCACTCTCTTCTCTACGAATGGGAAGAGTCATCAACTCAGAAACTTTCCCTTTATCAATTCTTTTTAAAAAGGCTTCTGCATTATCTAATACAGAAAAGCCTTCTTTTATGCGTAGAGTAAAGTGCTGTTGATCCATGTAAAACTGGATAGACTCAATCCCCTTTTCATCTCTCGCCAAGGAACGAAGATAGTCTTGAATATCCAAGGTGAGTGAAAAAGAAGATGATAGTCGGATATGTTGGTATCCTCTATGTAGCACTTTAAAAGACATATTATTCTCCTATAAGGCTATCTAATTGCTCTTCTTTTTTCTCTTGCTCGTACAAATATTTGGCATCTTGCAAGACATCGTCTCCATGTTGTTTCACAACAGAAACAGATGCATCTAGCCCGTCTTTCAACTTGTAAGCCTTAGCCAAAGCTTTAGAATAACCTTTTTTAGCTTCCTTACTTGCCAAGATTTTCAAACCAAGGGTACCAAATGCGACACCACCCAAAAAGAGTGATGATTTTTTCGCAACTTTTGCAACGGTTAATACTTCTTTTAACATACTTATTTCCTCCTTATCATTATTATATAGAAATTTAGATATAAAAGCAATTTTATTCTATAAATTGGAGAATTAGTTTTATTTCTACTGAATCTCCCATCTACTTATTTCTAAAGTTGCTTTCATTTGCCTCTTTTGATACACTTAAACTATGAATACAAACCTCAAACCCAAACTTCAGCGTTTTGCTTCTGCGACTGCCTTTTCCTGCCCTATCTGCCAAGAAAATCTGGCCTTGGTAGAGTCTAGCCTCAAGTGTAGCAACCGCCATTCTTTTGATCTGGCAAAATTCGGCTATGTCAACTTGGCTCCGCAAATCAAGCAATCTGCCAACTACGACAAGGAAAACTTCCAAAACCGCCAGCAAATTCTTGAAGCTGGTTTTTATCAGGCTATTTTAGAAGGTATCTCGGACTTACTAACAACTAATCCATCCGCAAAAACAGTCTTGGATATCGGTTGTGGCGAAGGTTTCTACTCTCGTAAACTCCAAGAAAGTCACTCTGACAAAACCTTTTACGCCTTTGATATTTCAAAAGATTCCGTTCAAATCGCTGCCAAGAGCGAACCAAACTGGGCGGTCAACTGGTTTGTCGGCGACCTGGCTCGTCTTCCTATAAAAGACGCCAGCATGGATATCCTGCTTGATATCTTCTCGCCTGCCAACTATGGGGAATTCCGTCGCGTTTTATCCAAAGACGGTATTTTGATCAAGGTCATCCCAACTGAAAATCACCTCAAAGAAATCCGTCAAATGGTGCAGGACCAGCTGACAAAGAAGGATTATTCCAACCAAGATATCAAAGAACATTTCCAGGAACATTTCAGCATCCAATCTAGTCAGATTGCTTCCTTAACAAAACCTATCTCGGCTGAGCAACGCCAAGCCCTGCTTGCCATGACGCCCTTACTCTTTCACGTTGACCATACCAAGATTGACTGGAGCCAACTGACAGAGATTACCATTGAAGCAGAGATTCTAGTTGGGAAAGTACGGTAAACAAATCTTTCAGATAAGACAAAAACCCGCACCTCTTCTTGAGGTGTGGGTTTAAATCGCGATTTTTCAACTGTCTATCCGAAAAGTGGAAAAAATTTTAACCTCTCCATTTATTTTCGATTCGAAATGACAAATTTATCAATGAATAATAAGTGAAATGAGGCAAGTGTAATCCCCAAATAGCACCCATGATAAGAGATTTCTTGATGGGTAAGTGGAAAAAGAGTACGATTCCCCATCGAGAGTGATGACAAAACCACAAATAGTATCCAAAATAAATCAGTCCATTTATATTTTGAAAAATATTTTTTCCACATAAAAACACCTTCTTTCTTCACCACAATGCTATTATAATACAAATTATAAGCGGATACAAGAAATACGAGGCCATCAACTACGAAGAATCATGAGACTGAAATACAGTAAAAAGCAGTATTTCTAAAACTTCAACGTATCTATGATTTATCTCTTTTTAGACCTGATTGGCTAAAATCCACATCATTCAAAAAAGCGAATTTCAATTGAAATTCGCTTTTTTTACAAAGTGATTAGTATAAATTTTGTATCTTAGTTCAAGTGCCAGATATCTTCGTTGTACTGAGCGATTGTACGGTCAGATGAGAAGAATCCTGCTTTGGCAATGTTGACGATGACTTTATCCAACCATGCGTCACGGTTTTCGTAGTCAGCAAGCATTTGCTCTTTCACCTTGATGTAGTCTTCCAAGTCAAGGAGAGTCATGAACCAGTCTTTGTTGATCAATTCGTTGTGAAGACGTTCCAAGCGTTCTTTCTTACCTACTGCAAGAACAGCATCGCTCACAATGAAGTCAACCAATGGTTTGATAGCTTCACGAGCATAGAATTCGCTTGATTTGTAAGCTGCTTTTGCGTAAAGGTCGATAACAGTTTCTGAATCTTCACCGAAGATGTAGATATTTTCGTCGCCAACCAACTCAGCAATTTCCACGTTAGCACCGTCCATAGTACCAAGAGTCAAAGCTCCGTTCAACATGAATTTCATGTTACCAGTACCTGAAGCTTCTTTAGAAGCAAGTGAGATTTGTTCTGAGATATCACATGCTGGGATGAGGAAGCTTGCTGCAGTAACGTTGTAGTTTTCAACCATAACCACTTGCAAGTGTGGAGCTACTTCTGGATCATTTGCAATCACTTCTGACAAGCAAAGGATCAAGTGAATGATGTCTTGGGCGATTGTGTAGGCAGGAGCTGCTTTACCACCAAAGAAGACTGTGATTGGACGAGCAGGGATGTTACCAGCCTTGATATCAAGGTATTTGTGGATGACATACAAAGCGTTCATTTGTTGGCGTTTGTACTCGTGAAGACGTTTGATTTGGATATCAAAGATAGAGTTTGTATTGATTTCCACACCTTGGTGATCTTTCAAGTGACGAGCCAATTTACGTTTGTTGTGAGCCTTGATGCTTTCCAATTTTTCTTTGACAGCTGCTTTGTCTTCGTAAGACAAGAGTTTTTCAAGCTCATCTGCTTCATGGTGCCATCCCTCTCCAATAATCTCATCCAAGTAGTGAGATAGTCTTGGGTTGGCATGCATGAGCCAACGACGGAATGTGATACCGTTTGTTTTGTTGTTGAATTTTTCTGGGTAGATGTCGTAGAAAGCTTTCAACTCTGAGTTCTTCAAGATCTCAGTGTGGAGTGCTGCCACCCCGTTTACGCTGTATCCATAGTGGATATCCATGTGAGCCATGTGTACACGGTCGTTTTCATCAATGATTTGAACAGCTGGATCTTTGTATTCTGCTTTCACACGACGGTCCAATTCTTTGATGATTGGTACCAAGTGAGGAACCACTTCTTGCAAGAATTCAAGAGGCCATTTTTCAAGGGCTTCAGCAAGGATTGTATGGTTAGTATAGGCAGTCATGCTACGTACGATTGAGATTGCTTCGTCAAGCTCGATACCACGCGCAGTCAAGAGGCGGATCAATTCAGGGATCACCATTGATGGGTGAGTATCGTTGATTTGTACAACTGCGTAGTCCGCAAGGTCATGCAAGTTGCTTCCTTTTTCGATTGCTTCGTCGATGATCAATTGTGCACCGTTTGAAACCATGAAGTATTGTTGGAAGATACGGAGCAATTCACCTTGCTTGTCGCTATCGTCTGGGTAAAGGAAGAGAGTCAAATTGCGAGCGATATCTGTCTTGTCAAAGTTGATACCATCTTCGATGATAGAAGAATCAACTGAATCCAAGTCAAACAAACGCAAGCGGTTTTTAGTAGCTGTTTTGTAACCAGGTACATCGATATCGTAAAGAGTAGATGTCAATGTGAAGTGTGCAAATGGCACTTGGTAGCTACGGCTTGAGCGTACCAACCAGTTTTGTTCTGTCAACCAAGCGTTAGGAATTGTTTCTTGTTGGTTGTTTTTAAGAACTTGTTGGAAAAGACCGAAGTGGTAGTTCAAACCAACACCATCACCATTCAAACCAAGTGTAGCGATTGAGTCGATAAAGCAGGCTGCCAAACGTCCCAAACCACCGTTACCAAGTGATGGTTCCAATTCTACTTCTTCGATTTCGATCAACTCTTTACCTGCAGCTGCAAGTTCTTTTTTCACATCGTCGTAAAGTCCGAGGTTAATTAAGTTGTTTGACAAGAGTTTACCGATCAAGAACTCAGCTGAGATGTAGTAAACTTTTTTCTTACCAGTGTTGACTGGTTTTTGGCTGCTAGCAAGCTTGCTGTAGTTGAGAAGAGCAAGGTAAAGCTCTTCATTGCTACATTCTGCAATAGTTTTATTGTAACGTTTTTGTACAAATTCGTTTAATGGTAACATGTTTATGTGTCTCCTGATATTGTCTTATTTCTTTAATTCTACCAAATTTTCATTGATTCGGCGATAAATTGTAGTCAAGTCAAGCAAAGTTTCTTCAACAGCTGGTGTGAGTTGGTCTGCTGTCATACGCCATGACCAGTTTCCACCAAGAGTAGATGGGAAGTTCATGCGAGCTGCCTCATCTAGCTCTAGCAAATCTTGCATAGTTGCAATAGCCATGAAGCTAACTGATGAAAATACTGTGCGAAGCATTGCGTGTGGCACTGTTTCGTACTCTTTACGGTTCGTGTAACGAGCCATGTATTCACGAGTTGGATCGTCGATCTCATTACGGTACCAACCAAGAACTGTATTGTTATCGTGTGTTCCTGTGTACATAACAGAGTTGGCAGGTGCCAAGTGTGGGCTATCGATACTTTCGTCTTCTGGGTTGAAGGCAAATTGAAGAATCTTCATTCCTGGGAAGCCAGTGCGTTCACGCAACTCGATGACTTCATCTGTCATGAAACCAAGGTCTTCTGCGATGATGTTTAGCTCACCAAGCTCTTCCTTAACGGCTGCAAAGAGTTTGTAGCCAGGACCTTTCACCCATTTACCAGGTGCTGCTGTATCGGAACCAGCAGGAATTTCCCAGTAAGATTCGAAACCGCGGAAGTGGTCGATACGAACGATATCGTAGATTTTGAAGCTTTCGCGCAAGCGTTCAATCCACCATTTGTACCCGTCTTTGTCCATTGCTTCCCAGTCATAGATTGGGTTCCCCCAAAGCTGACCAGTAGCAGAAAACTCATCTGGTGGGCATCCTGCGATGCAGGTTGCTTTACCATTTGCATCTGTCTTGAAGAGATGTGGATTTGCCCACATGTCGCTTGAATCTTCCGCAACATAGATAGGCATATCTCCAACAATCTCGATGTGGTTGTCGTTAGCGTAGGCTTTCAATTTCAACCATTGTTGGAAGAAGAAGTATTGAGTCACACGGTTGTAAACCAACTTGTCTGCCAATTTCTCACGGTAGCTTTCAAGCGCTGAAGCTTTACGAGCACGAGCATCTGCATCTGGCCATTCTGTCCAAGCAAGATTGTTAAAATGCTCTTTGATAGCCATATACTCTGCGAAGAGTTCAAGCCATGATTGGTTGTCTTGAGCAAACTTCTCAAAATCCTTGACATCCCCCACTTCCAAGAAGCGTTTCACTGCTTTTTCTAAAAGTGGACGACGTGCGTAATAAATCTTCGCATAGTCAACTTCAGATGCATCACTACCAAAGTCAACACCTTTAAGATCACTGGCTTCGAGCAAGCCTTGCTCTACCAAGATATCAAGGTCGATAAAATGCGTATTCCCAGCAAAGGCTGAGAATGATTGGTATGGAGAATCTCCATAGCTTGTTGTCCCAAGAGGGAGGATTTGCCAGTAACGTTGCTTCGTACGAACCAAGAAATCAACGAAATCATAGGCAGTCTGCCCAAATGATCCAATCCCGTATGCTCCTGGCAGAGAAGAGATGTGCATCAACACACCACTTTGACGTTTTTTCATAATAGCACCTCATGTGTTTGTTATAAAACGTTGCGCAATTAAGGCGCAAACGTTTGCGTTAATTTAAGTATAACGCATTTCAAAAACAAATGCAAGCGTTTTTAAAAATTTTTTTTGAATTATTTTAATCAAACAAAACTTGTTGCCACTGATATTTTATGAAATAAGCGAAAAAATTTTAAAGATTTTCTGATTTAAGATAATTCATTCCCAATATCTGCTCTATTTTCTGAAAAACCGAGCCGAATTTACGCAATCGTTTTCCTAATATATTTTCAATTCAAAAAAAACAAACATTTTAAGTTCTTTCCTATATATAGGCTTTAACAAATGTTTGAAACCTTAAAATTTTTTTAAAAAATTTCCTAAAAACGCTTGCAACCGTTTTCTATTTGTGCTATACTAAGTTCGTAAAAGAAAACGTTTGCGTTTTCTCATTAAATTATTTTTGTTATTCTTTAGGAGGAATACACTATGTCATCTAAATTCATGAAGAGCGCTGCTGTGCTCGGAACTGCTACTCTTGCTAGCTTACTTTTGGTAGCTTGCGGAAGCAAAACTGCTGATAAAGCAGCTGATGCTAGCTCATCTGAAGCAAAAGAAATCACTTTCTACGTTGAAGACCAATACAAAGCCTACGCTGAAAAAGTTGCTGCAGCTTATGAAAAAGAATCAGGTACAAAAGTTAACATCAAATCAGGTGACCAACTTGGTGGACTTGACAAACTTTCTCTTGACAACCAATCAGGTCAAGCTGCTGACGTTATGATGGCACCATACGACCGCGTAGGTAGCCTTGGTACTGACGGACAACTTTCAGAAGTTACTTTGAGCGACGGCGCTAAAACAGATGATAAGACTAAATCTCTTGTAACAGCTGCTGACGGTAAAGTTTACGGTGCTCCTGCCGTTATTGAGTCACTTGTTATGTACTACAACAAAGACTTGCTAAAAGAAGCTCCAAAAACTTTTGCTGAATTAGAAGAACTTGCTAAAGACAGCAAATACGCTTTCGCTGGTGAAGATGGCAAAACTACTGCATTCCTAGCTGACTGGACAAACTTCTACTACGCATACGGACTTCTTGCTGGTAACGGTGGTTACGTATTCGGACAAAACGGTAAAGACGCTAAAGACATCGGTCTTGCAAACGACGGTTCTATCACTGGTGTCAACTACGCTAAATCTTGGTATGAAAAATGGCCTAAAGGGATGCAAGATACTGAAGGTGCTGCAAACTTGATCCAAACTCAATTCCAAGAAGGTAAAACAGCTGCTATCATCGACGGTCCTTGGAAAGCTCAAGCATTCAAAGATGCTAAAGTAAACTACGGTGTTGCTACTATTCCAACTCTTCCAAATGGTAAAGAATACACACCATTCGGTGGTGGTAAAGCTTGGATCATCCCATCAAGCACTAAGAACCTTGAAGCTGCACAAAAATTTGTAGACTTCCTTGTTTCAACTGAACAACAAAAAGCATTCTACGATGCAACTAACGAAATCCCAGCTAACACTGAAGCTCGTTCATACGCTGAAGGTAAAAACGATGAGTTGACAACAGCTGTTATCAAACAGTTCAAGAACGCTCAACCAATGCCAAACATCTCACAAATGTCAACAGTTTGGGATCCAGCAAAAACTATGCTCTTTGATGCTGTAAGTGGTAAAAAAGATGCTAAGACAGCTGCTAACGATGCTGTAACATTGATCAAAGAAACAATCAAACAAAAATTTGGTGAATAATTGAATTCGTTACAAGGGGGGAGAATACAAATCCCCCTTTGATTTTATAAATTTACGAATGATTGCAGTTGCCTATCTAGTGATTGGAGACAAACTTCAATCTCGTATCCTATGAAAGGAGTATTCATGGAAAACCAACAACCTAGCAAAGCAGCCTTGCTTTCAGTGATTCCTGGGTTAGGACAGATTTACAATAAACAAAAGGCCAAAGGTTTTATCTTCCTTGGTGTAACTATCGTATTTGTTCTTTATTTCCTAGCACTTGCAGCCCCTGAATTGCACAATTTGATCACTCTTGGTGACAAGCCAGGTCGTGATAATTCCCTCTTTATGCTGATTCGTGGTGCCTTCCATTTAATCTTTGTAGTCGTTTATGTGCTCTTTTATTTCTCAAATATTAAAGATGCATATACAATCGCAAAACGTATTAACAATGGAATTCCTGTCCCACGTACTTTTAAAGATATGATCAAAGGTATTTATGAGAATGGATTCCCATACCTTTTGATTATCCCATCGTATGTAGCAATGACATTTGCAATTATCTTCCCAGTTATCGTAACCTTGATGATTGCCTTTACCAACTATGACTTCCAACACTTGCCACCAAACAAATTGTTGGACTGGGTTGGTTTGACTAACTTTACAAATATCTGGAGCTTAAGTACCTTCCGTTCAGCCTTCGGTGCGGTTCTTTCTTGGACCATCATCTGGGCCTTGTCTGCTTCTACTTTGCAGATTGTGATTGGTATCTTCACAGCGATCATTGCTAACCAACCATTTATCAAAGGAAAACGTATCTTTGGTGTTATTTTCCTTCTTCCTTGGGCTGTTCCAGCCTTCATCACTATCTTGACATTCTCAAACATGTTTAACGATAGTGTCGGAGCGATCAACACTCAAGTATTGCCTATCTTGGCTAAGGTCCTTCCTTTCCTTGACGGAGCGCTTATCCCTTGGAAAACAGACCCAACTTGGACTAAGATTGCCTTGATTATGATGCAAGGTTGGCTAGGATTCCCATACATCTACGTTTTGACTTTGGGTATCTTGCAGTCGATTCCTAACGACCTCTACGAAGCGGCTTACATCGATGGTGCCAATGCTTGGCAAAAATTCCGCAACATCACTTTCCCTATGATTTTGGCTGTTGCAGCTCCAACATTGATCAGCCAATACACCTTCAACTTTAACAACTTCTCTATCATGTACCTCTTCAACGGCGGAGGTCCTGGTAGCGTTGGTGGTGGAGCCGGTTCAACTGATATCTTGATCTCATGGATTTATCGTTTGACAACAGGTACATCTCCTCAATACTCTATGGCGGCAGCTGTTACCTTGATCATCTCTATCATTGTCATCTCTATCTCTATGATCGCATTCAAGAAACTACACGCATTTGATATGGAGGACGTCTAAGATGAATAACTCAATCAAACTCAAACGTAGACTGACTCAAACCCTCACTTACCTCTACTTGATTGGCTTATCAATCGTGATTATCTATCCACTTTTGATTACCATTATGTCAGCCTTCAAGACTGGTAACGTCGTAGCTTTTAAACTAGATGCTAACGTCGACTTTAGCTTTGCCAACTTCCAAGGGCTCTTCACTGAAACCTTGTACGGCACTTGGTACCTCAACACTTTGATTATCGCCTTGATTACAATGGCTGTTCAAACAAGTATCATCGTACTTGCTGGTTATGCCTACAGCCGTTACAACTTCTTGGCTCGTAAACAAAGTTTGGTCTTCTTCTTGATCATCCAAATGGTGCCAACTATGGCCGCTTTGACAGCCTTCTTCGTTATGGCCCTTATGTTGAATGCCCTTAACCAAAGCTGGTTCCTCATCTTCCTTTATGTTGGTGGAGGTATCCCGATGAATGCTTGGTTGATGAAAGGCTACTTCGACACAGTACCGATGTCTCTTGATGAATCAGCAAAACTAGATGGTGCAGGACACTTCCGTCGCTTCTGGCAAATTGTTCTCCCACTCGTTCGTCCAATGGTTGCAGTACAAGCGCTCTGGGCCTTCATGGGACCTTTCGGAGACTATATCCTCTCTAGTTTCTTGCTTCGTGAGAAAGAATACTTTACAGTTGCCGTTGGTCTACAGACCTTTGTCAGCAATGTGAAAAACTTGAAGATTGCCTACTTCTCAGCAGGTGCTATCCTCATCGCCCTTCCAATCTGTATTCTCTTCTTCTTCTTACAAAAGAACTTTGTTTCAGGACTTACAAGTGGTGGCGACAAGGGATAATTTATCCCCGCCACCCTTTTTCATTTTGATCTTGTTTCTAAAGTTGAAAGATTAGACACAAGACCGCAAATAGTAGCAAAATCAGCTTTTCAGTAAGCAATTTATCTACTAGACTTGAAATAAAGCACATTTCTCTATATAATAATACTCATATAGAAAACACCTTTTAGAAAGATACAAATGCTTCCATATCCATTTTCATATTTTTCAAGTATTTGGGGATTTCGTAAGCCCCTGTCAAAACGTTTTGGACTCAACTGGTTTCAACTCCTCTTTACTAGCATTTTCCTCATCAGCTTGTCTATGATTCCAATTGCCATCCAAAACAGCTCACAGGAAACGTATCCACTGGATACCTTTATCGATAATGTCTACACACCCCTGACAGATGAAGCAATCATGGATTTGTCGGAGAATGCGCAGATAGTAGATGGAAAACTGAGCTATGCTGGAACTAAAAATCAGCAAGCTTCTCTTCTGATTGGTCCAAGTCCAAGTACGGAATTGCCAAAGGATTTGCAACTTCATTTTGATACTGAAGAACTCATCATCAGCAAGGAAAGCAAGGAACTGACCCGCATTCGCTACCACGCCATTCAAACGGAGAGTTTCCAGAGTAAGGAAGCTTTAACCCAGGCTATTTCTAAAGACTGGTATCAACAGAACCGTGTCTATATCAGTCTCTTTCTCGTCCTTGGTGCTAGCTTCCTCTTTGGATTGAATTTCTTCATTGTCTCTCTTGGAGCTAGTCTTCTCCTTTATATCACCAAAAAATCACGCCTCTTTTCATTTAGGAGCTTTAAAGAGTGCTACCATTTTATCTTGAACTGTTTAGGATTACCAACTTTGATTACGCTTGTTTTGGGACTTTTTGGTCAAAATATGACAACCCTTATCACTGTACAAAACATTCTTTTTGTTCTTTATCTGGTCACCATCTTTTATAAAACACATTACCGCGATCCAGATTATCATAAATAGGAGATTTTTATGCCCGTTACGATTAAAGATGTGGCCAAGGCTGCAGGTGTCTCACCTTCAACTGTAACCCGCGTTATTCAAAACAAATCAACGATTAGTGATGAAACCAAAAAACGAGTTCGCAAGGCAATGAAGGAACTCAACTACCATCCCAATCTCAATGCTCGTAGCCTAGTTAGCAGCTATACTCAGGTTATCGGTTTGGTATTGCCTGACGACTCGGATGCCTTCTACCAAAATCCTTTCTTCCCGTCTGTCCTTCGAGGGATCGCCCAAGTCGCGTCTGAAAACCACTACGCTATTCAGATTGCAACGGGGAAAGATGAGAAAGAACGTCTCAATGCGATTTCTCAGATGGTTTATGGCAAGCGTGTTGACGGTTTGATTTTCCTCTACGCTGAGGAAGAAGACCCTCTGGTCAAGCTAGTAGCTGATGAGCAGTTCCCTTTCCTCATTCTCGGAAAATCAACTTCACCCTTTATCCCTCTTGTTGATAATGACAATGTACAAGCTGGCTTTGATGCGACAGAGTATTTCATCAAAAAAGGATGCAAGCGAATTGCCTTCATCGGAGGAACCAAAAAACTTTTCGTAACACAAGATCGTCTAATGGGTTATGAGTTAGCTCTTAAACAATACCAACTTCCTATTGATCCAAATCTGACCTACTTTGCGACCGAATTTCTTGAAGATAATGGTTATCGCTTTAGTAAACTTCTCTTCGAGCATGATCCAAATATTGATGCTATTATTACTATTGATAGCCTTCTTGCTGCAGGGGTCTGTGATTACATCGCAAAACACCAACTGGATGTCCCTGTCCTCAGCTTTGACTCGGTCAACCCTAAACTGAACTTGGCAGCCTATGTGGATATCAATAGCTTAGAACTCGGGCGCGTTTCCTTTGAAACCATTCTCCAGATTATTAACGATGCCAAAAACAATAAACAGATTTGTTACCGCCAGTTGATTGGACACAAAATTATCGAAAAATAAAGACCAGCCTCAAGGCTGGTCTTTTGAGTATTATTAATTGTCTGTTTCTACGAATCGTCCTAGGATGTGGACATTTTCGGATACAGAGACAAAGGCTGTCGGATCGACCTGTTTCATGATGTGTTTAAAATCATTAAACTCTGCTCGCGTGATAACCGTAATCAAGACTGCTTTTCTCTCATGATTATAGGTTCCTTCTGCATCGTGGATCATGGTTGCTCCGCGGTGCAATTTTTTATGGATTTTTGCGATTACCTTGTCAGGATTATTGGTCACAATCATGGCCTGCATGCGTTTTTGCTTTGTAAAGACCGCATCTGTCACACGGCTCGATACAAAAATGGTGATCATAGAGTAGAGGGCGTATTTCCAACCAAAGGTCAGACCTGCTATCAGCATGATGGTTCCATTTACCAAGAAAGAAATACTGCCGACATTCTTACCCGTTTTCTTTCGAATGGTGAGACTGACGATATCTGTACCTCCGCTAGAAATATTGTTACGGAGCGCAAAACCAATCCCCAAGCCCATGACAACACCCCCAAAAAGGGCATTGATAATGGGATCCTCTGTCAAGGTCACAACTGGCACAAGCTGGATAAAGAGGGAACTCATGGATACTGTGATAAAGGTAAAGATTGTAAACTTATGCCCAATCTGATACCAAGCCAAAATCATCAACGGAAAATTGATAGCATAAAAGGTTAGCGATATCGGAATGTAAAAACCAAACCAGTGATTACTCAAGGCAGAGATAATCTGTGCCAGACCCGTCGCGCCACTGGAGTAAACGTGCCCTGGTTGAAAAAAGAAATTGACTGCTACTGCTGACAAAAAGCCATAAACCAGAGAAGCCGATACTTTCTCATCATATTTTTCCCGAGAGATACTTTGTAAAACTCGTAAGATTTTTATCTGATAAGCAAAGCGGCGCAGATAATAGCGCCACCGCTTAATTCGTTTTGCTTGTTTCATCTTCTTCTACTTGTAAGCTGAGTTCCTCTAGTTGTTTGAGAGCGACTGTTGATGGAGCTTGTGTCATTGGGTCGGTTGCCTTGTTGTTCTTAGGAAAGGCAATGACTTCACGGATATTTTCTTCTCCTGCTAAGAGCATCACAAAACGGTCAAGACCGATCGCCAAACCACCGTGTGGTGGGAAACCATAGTCCATGGCTTCAAGAAGGAAACCAAACTGGTCATTTGCTTCTTCAGCTGAGAAACCAAGAGCCTTGAACATGCGTTCTTGAAGATCTTTTTGATTGATACGAAGACTACCACCACCAAGCTCATAACCATTCAAGACGATATCGTAAGCAATGGCACGAACCTTAGCCAAATCACCTTCTAATTCGTGAGCTGTTTCTTCCTGTGGAAGGGTAAATGGATGGTGGGCGCTCATGTAGCGACCTTCTTCTTCAGACCATTCAAACATTGGCCAATCAACCACCCAAAGGAAATTGAATTTATCGTTATCAATCAAGTCAAGCTCTTTGGCAATACGTCCACGAAGGGCACCAAGGGTTGCATTGGCTACTTCAAGCGTATCCGCCACAAAGAGAACCAAGTCCTTATCTTCAAGACCAAGTACTGCAGTCAATTCTGCTTGAATGCCAGTCAAGAACTTTGCAACTGGTCCGTTTAATTCTCCATCAACCACCTTGACCCAAGCAAGACCTTTGGCACCATATTGTTTGGCTACTTCAGTCATCTTGTCAATGTCTTTACGTGAGTAGTTATCTGCTGCTCCTTTGACTACAATGGCTTTAACGGCAGGTGCTTCTGAAAAGACTTTGAAATCAACACCCTTGACAACTTCTGTCAAGTCCTGAAGCAACATGTCAAAACGGGTATCAGGTTTGTCAGAACCGTAAAGAGCCATCGCGTCATCATACTTCATACGAGGGAATGGAAGCGTCACGTCAATGCCTTTGGTTTCTTTCATCACGCGCGCAATCAAGCCTTCGGTGATATCTTGGATTTCTTGCTCCGTAAGGAAAGACGTTTCCAAGTCGACCTGGGTAAACTCAGGCTGGCGGTCACCACGCAAGTCCTCGTCACGGAAACATTTGACGATTTGGTAGTAACGATCAAAACCAGCATTCATCAAAAGTTGCTTGGTAATCTGTGGACTTTGAGGAAGAGCGTAGAAATGCCCTTTATTGACACGAGATGGCACCAAATAGTCACGCGCCCCTTCTGGTGTTGATTTAGAAAGAAATGGCGTCTCCACATCGATAAACTCCAACTCATCCAAGTAATTGCGGATAGAGTGGGTCACCTTGGCACGAAGCTTAAGGTTTTCTAGCATTTCTGGACGACGAAGATCAAGGTAACGGTAACGCAAACGTGTATCGTCATTGGCCTCAATCCCATCTTTAATCTCAAAAGGTGTTGTTTTGGCTGTATTAAGCACCGTCAAAGCTGTCACGTTCAACTCAACTGCACCCGTTGGCAACTTATCATTGGCTTGCTCACGCGCTACGACTTGTCCAGTCACCTCGATGACAAACTCACTACGAAGGCTTTCAGCTGTTGCCATAACCTCTGCAGATACTTTTTCAGGGTTGATAACCAACTGCATGATCCCTTCACGGTCACGAAGGTCGATAAAGATCAAACCACCTAGGTCACGACGACGCCCAACCCATCCTTTCAAGGTCATTTCTTGTCCGATATGTTCCTCACGAACACGACCAGCATACATACTACGTTTCATGTTTTCTCTCCTCTTTTATTCTGTTACTATTTTACCATAAAAGAGCAGGCTCTTCATGAAAATCATCAGAAAAGTTTGATTGTCTGTAAAAATCAAAACGAAGAGCTAAAAAATCGTGACAACATCAAAAAATCCGATGAAAACGTCATCGGATTCTCTGATTATGATTCTTAACCTTTTTTACGCTTTTCAGCAATCTCAGCTGCCTTTTTAGGTAGAACAATCTCCGTCGCATAAGCCGAAGCAAAACGCAAGACACCTGCAATAGGCGCAAAGACAACTGCTAGATAGTTGTAAAAGAAATCGCCTTTAAAGGCATAGGCAAGTGCCCCGATGATAAAGAAGAGAACGACCGCCTGTATCACTGCTAATAAAATTACTCGTTTCATGTGACCTCCTGACTCTATTATAGCATGAGTATCATCAAAAAGCCGATTAAATTATTCAAAGCGTGGAGAGAAATACTATAAAGAAGACCTTTTCGGCTTACATAAGCCAGACCCAAACTTAATCCCAGACTAGCATAAACTAAAAACTGTTGCAAAGTCCCTGGAAAATGAATCAAGGCAAAAAGCACACTTGATACGAGGAGAAACAGAGCTGTCTGTTTGCTGTTGTTCTGCTTAGGAAAGAGATAGCGCGCCAGCATCCCTCTAAAGATGAGTTCTTCCGTCAGAGGAGCAAAGACTACCACCATAAAGAAACCAAATACAGGCTGAGCAACTGTCAATTGTGATACGATTTGTTGATTGACTGACGGATCTTCTGGCAAAAAGAACTGGGCTATAATCGCCACTAGCAAAACCAGAGTAGGCAACCAGATATAACGATTAAAAGCTGTCGTCTGGATGCTAACCTTTTCTGTCTGATACCATCTGTAAACTCCATAAACATAGGCCCCTGATAGGACGACATAAAGTGGTAAGACTCCAAAGATTGAAGCCCCTAGTCCAAGAGCTGACAGCGCCGTACTCTGAACCAGACCATAGCCAAAGAAAAAGGATAGAACAGCTAGAAGAAACCAGCCAAGATTTTTAAGTAATTTCATAAAAGACTCCTATTTGAAATGAAGACTTAGCATTGTTATTCACATCATTTTGATAAAAATGTGGAATACAGTCGCAACTAAAAGGGATAATAAGCGAATTCCTCTTGCAAAAATAGAACCGGTAGTAATGATTTTATAAAGATATTTTTAAGCAAGCAAAAGCAATGTTGATCCTAGGAAAAAGAGAGTCAGGAGTAAGGTCCTGACCAGTTTTTCTACTATTAAAAGCCTAATTTTTCAAAGATGTCTGAGAAGTTTTGGCTGATGGTCTCAAGGGATACTTGAACTTCTTCTCGTGTTTGGTTGTTCTTAACCGTCACTTGTCTGCTTTCGACTTCGCTCTCTCCTAGCGTGATGAGGGTCTTAGCCGCAAAGACATCGGCTGACTTGAACTGAGCTTTGAGCTTTCGGTTGAGGTAGTCACGTTCTGCTTTGAATCCTTGTTGGCGAAGGGCTTGTACCAATTCCAAGGCCTTGACATTTGCTTCTTCACCCAAGACTGCGATATAGACATCTAGGGCATTTTCGATAGGGAGGGTTACACCTTGCTTTTCAAGGATGAGAAGCAGGCGCTCTACACCAAGTCCAAAACCAAATCCAGCAGTTTCAGGACCACCAAAGTAGGCAACCAAGCCATCGTAGCGACCTCCTGCACAGACGGTCAATTCATTGCCCTCGATTTCAGTGATGAATTCAAAAATCGTGTGGTTGTAGTAGTCCAGACCACGCACCATATTGGTATCGATGATATAGTCTACACCCAGATTTTCCAACATCTGACGCACAGCATCAAAGTGAGTTTGGCTTTCTTCATCAAGGAAGTCCAAGATAGACGGCGCATTCTCTACTGCCACCTTGTCATCTTTTTCCTTAGAGTCCAAGACACGGAGAGGATTTTCCTCCAAACGACGTTGGCTATCCTTCGACAGGGTCTCCTTGAGTGGTGTCAAATAGTCGATCAAGGCCTGACGATAAGCCGCACGGCTCTCAGGATTTCCGAGAGTGTTGAGGTGTAATTTGACACCTTGGATGCCGATTTCTTTCAAGAAATGAGCCGCCATAGCGATGGTTTCCACATCGGTAGCTGGATTACTAGAGCCAAAGCACTCGACACCAATCTGGTGGAACTGGCGTAAACGACCTGCTTGTGGACGCTCATAACGGAACATAGGGCCCATATAGTAGAACTTACTTGGCTTTTGCACTTCTGGGGCAAAGAGTTTATTTTCCACATAGGAACGGACAACAGGCGCAGTTCCTTCTGGACGAAGGGTAATATGGCGGTCACCCTTGTCATAAAAATCGTACATTTCCTTGGTTACGATATCGGTCGTATCTCCGACAGAGCGACTGATGACCTCGTAATGCTCAAAAATAGGCGTGCGCACTTCTGCATAGTTATAGCGCTTGAAAATTTCACGGGCAAAGCCCTCAACGTACTGCCACTTGGCAGACTCAGCAGGTAAAATATCCTGCGTTCCTTTAGGTTTTTGTAATTTCATAGGGAATCCTCTTTAAACTTAATAGTCTTATTTTACCATAAATAGGAGGATTAAAACAGTGAGAAAAAAATTAGGATTTAGATATCATTTTTGAGATTAATAACTGTCAAAAGAATAGCTAGCAAGGAGAGACCAACAAACAGCATCCAAGTCAACTGTATATTCCATACAGCTATAAGTGAAAAACAAGCTGTTCCCACAGGTATGGATAAGGTAAACAATAAACCTAAAAAATTACTGGTACGAGCTAGAACCTCTGGAGCTAGATTTTTCATGAGCATGGCACTAATCTTTGGTTGAACTTTACCAGACACATAGAGAGTTAAAAATAGAAATAGCAAACCAAGCACGACTTGATTGAATACATTAGCTAGACCAATTAGACTGAGTCCTACGGTCGCCCACATCATCAATCTAGGCAAAGACTGCTTCCCAAAATAATCATTGCCCGTAAGGCTACTGATGATGATTGCTACTAAAACACAGAATTGATTGATAAATAGTGCCTCTGTGTAAGAAAAATTCAAGAGAGAATGGCTCAAAAAGAAGATGTTATAGATGCTTCCTAAAGCCCCACCCAAGGCATTAATAAGCAAGACAGCAAAGATCATGAAACCAAAGTTTTTCTGTCCACCTTTAAGAAAAACGAGACGTAAATTTCGGTAAATTGTTAGAAACTGGTCTTTGATAGAAAGCTTCTCATTTTTTAGGTTTTCACCATCAGCAGATGACATTGACAGACTCAATTTGCTTTTTCCTAAAAAGAGAATAAAGGCTGATACTAGGAAAAAGCAGGCATTGATTCCCGCAACAAGGGAAAAATTGTTGACCGATAGACCTAAGAGCCAAACTCCAAAAGCTTGACCACCAATAGCTGAAATATATGTGATAAACTGGGAAAAAGAATAAGCTTCCATCAGATCCTCTTCAGCTACTTTTTCCTTAACGAGAGGCATTCGCAAACCACCAGCAAAATCACTGATCAAATCACTGATGACATTGATCAAACACAGGCTAGAAAAGGCAAAGAGACTAGCTTGCTGAACAACTAGGGCTGCCAGAAAAAATAAAACCGCCTGAAACAAACCGCTATAGACCATCCATTTGACCTTGTCCCTTGTGTAATCTGCCCGAATCCCTACAAAAACTGTAAAGAGAGTCGGAAGAATCATGACAATATTCGCCATAGCAACAGCAAAAGAGGCTTGTGGCAAGGTCGATGCATAAACGATAAATACTAGGTTAAAAATCGAAGCACCAAAAGCATTGAAGAAGCGCGACAAAGTCAAGAGTCGATAAGCTTGATTTCTAAACAATAGTTTCATAGGTAATCTCCCTTCTTGTTATAATCCCTATGTGAAGTATGACTATAGTATAGCACTTAGAAATTGAAAGGGAAAACTTTTGAATATATGCAACACATAAAATGAGCAAAGAAACGATAGAACTTTTGTAACGACCTGAGAGTAGTCAAAAGTTCTATCGCTTAAATTTTCAAATTATTTTCTTAGTTTGCAGATATTCAACAATCGGTTGTATTTCTGTAGTATTCAGCAGATTTGTTACAACCAAGCATCTCAAAAATATGGACAGCATCTTCCATCTTTTTCTGCCCTTCCTTGACTCTACCCTGCTTGCTATCAAGAAGACCTTCAGCCCACAAATAGACAATTCGGAAATAGGTCTCATTTTCCTTGTAGAAATGCTCTTTGATGACACGTTTAAAATAAGAGGCATTGGTAAATTCTTCACACTCAATGCTGGCTAAAAAGCCATTCAATAGTATAGTGTGAAACAGATTTCGATTACCAGACATTTCCATTAGAAAATCAGATTTACGTACCATTTCTCGTACATATCTAGTAAAAAGAGAAACAGATAGAAATGGTGAACTGACTGAAAATAAATTGAGTTCATAGATTCCCCAAATCTCGGTAGAAAACAAATAATCATGAAGGACTTTCCCTTCCTCTGCTGTTAACTCTACCCTTTCATCCATGCTCTTCATATAAGACTTGATAATGATGGCATTTAGAATATGTTTCTGTTTGTTTTGAGAATGGGCATGCTTTTGATACTCCTTGCGATACAAGTCCTCAAGCGGAGCTATATTCTTTGGATCCAAGACATCTATGATTTCTTTTCTCAACTCAGAATCTGTATCATACTGAAAACCTCTCGTCAGAAAGAGGATTTCCTCTACACTAGCAGATATATTTTCTAGGGCAAATAGAAACTTTTCCACCGAAAGCTCACTCTGACCTGTTTCAAATCGGGACAACATGGACGGCGAAAATTGTCCCCCAGTTGCTTGTCTCAGCGAGATATTTCTTGACTCTCGTAATTGTCTAAAGACTTTTCCAATCTGCTCCATAGACTTCCCCTTGATTCCATATTTTCTTCATTCTATCATATTTTTCAGAAAATTCATCAAAAACTTGCCAAATTGTCAGAATTATGAGAAAATAGAGGATATTTGTCACGTGGAGGGACTGTTATGAGAGACGATATCAAAATCAATGACCGAGCTTTGGCCTTACAAGATCAAATTATCGAAAAACTAGAGAAGGTTTTTGATACAGATGTGGAATTGGATGTTTACAATCTAGGGCTGATTTATGAAATCAGTCTAGATGAAACAGGTCTCTGCAAGATTGTCATGACCTTCACCGACACTGCCTGCGATTGCGCCGAAAGCCTGCCTATCGAAATCGTCGCAGGTCTGAAACAAATCGAGGGTATCGAAGATGTCAAGGTTGAGGTTACCTGGTCGCCTGCCTGGAAGATCACACGAATCAGTCGCTACGGACGCATTGCCCTCGGACTGCCACCTCGTTAATGAGGCAAATCACTTTTGAAGATAAAAAGAAGCAAGCCGAAGATGGCTTGCTTTTTGATACTCAATGAAAATCAAAGAGCAAACTAGGAAACTAGCCGCAGGCTGTACTTGAGTACGGCAAGGCGACGTTGACGTGGTTTGAATTTGATTTTCGAAGAGTATGAGTTTATTTTTTACCTGACTTGTCCATATTCCAGAAGTCTGTCACAGCTCCGCGTGAAGCAGATGATACGATATGGGCATATTTACCGAGGACACCACGGCTGTAAAGTGGTGGCAAGGTTGTTTCTGCCTTGCGTTTTTCAAGTTCTTCTTCGGATACGGCCATAGAAATTTCTTTGGTATCTTGGTCAACCGTAACGATATCACCTGTACGAAGGTAAGCAATCGGTCCACCATCCTGAGCTTCTGGGGCGATATGTCCAACAACGAGACCATAAGTACCACCTGAGAAACGGCCATCCGTCAAGAGGGCAACCTTGTCTCCCTGACCTTTACCAACAATCATGGATGAAAGTGACAGCATCTCAGGCATACCAGGACCACCCTTAGGTCCAACAAAACGCACAACGACAACATCGCCATCAACGATTTCATCTGTCAAAACAGCCTGGATAGCATCTTCTTCTGAGTCAAAGACCTTAGCTGGTCCAACGTGACGACGCACTTTAACACCTGATACCTTGGCAACCGCACCGTCAGGAGCAAGGTTCCCGTTCAGGATAATCAATGGTCCATCTGCACGTTTTGGATTTTCCAGTGGCATAATGACTTTTTGACCTGGTGTGAGGTCTGCAAAGTCGGCCAAGTTTTCAGCGACTGTCTTACCAGTACATGTGATGCGGTCGCCATGAAGAAAACCATTTGCCAAGAGGTATTTCATAACCGCTGGCACACCACCGACTTCGTAGAGATCTTGGAAGACATACTGACCAGATGGTTTCAAGTCGGCCAAGTGAGGCACACGCTCTTGGATCGTATTGAAGTCCTCAAGTGACAAGTCAACATTAGCCGCATGGGCAATGGCAAGCAAGTGAAGAGTGGCATTTGTAGAACCACCGAGAGCCATGGTTACTGTAATGGCATCTTCAAAAGCTTCACGAGTCAAGATATCTGATGGTTTGAGACCAAGCTCCAGCATCTTGACAACAGCACGTCCTGCTGCTTCGATATCTTCTTTCTTGTCAGCTGATTCAGCTGGATGAGATGAAGATCCTGGCAAACTCATACCGAGAACTTCGATAGCAGTTGCCATGGTATTAGCTGTATACATACCACCACAGCCACCAGGGCCAGGGCAGGCATTACATTCGAGACGTTTCACGTCCTCAGCTGTCATGTCACCATGGTTCCATTTTCCGATACCCTCAAAGACAGAAACCAAGTCAATGTCTTTGCCATCAAGATTTCCCGGTGCAATAGTACCACCATAGGCGAAAATAGCTGGAATATCCATATTGGCAATGGCAATCATAGAACCAGGCATGTTCTTATCACAGCCACCGATAGCGACAAAGGCATCCACGTTGTGACCACCCATCGCAGCCTCAATAGAGTCCGCAATGATATCACGAGATGTCAAAGAGAAACGCATACCAGGCGTTCCCATGGCAATCCCGTCCGCTACGGTAATGGTTCCAAACTGTACAGGCCAAGCACCTGCAGATTTGACACCTTCTTTAGCTAATTTCCCAAAATCATGCAAGTGAATGTTACATGGCGTATTTTCCGCCCAAGTCGAAATCACTCCCACAATCGGTGTTTCAAAGTCCTTATCTGTCATACCAGTCGCACGAAGCATAGCACGGTTTGGTGATTTAACCATGCTGTCATAAATGCTACTGCGGTGACGTTTATCTAATTCAGTCATCTTATCCCTCCCGTTTCAGTTTTTACTATTATAGCACATTTTAAAGGCAATGAACAGAAGAAAATTCTTGAATTTTCAGAAAATTTCGATTAATTTGATTGAATGTCTTCTAATTTTTTCATCTTTTTTTGTCAAGTAACTTTACTTTACAAAAAAAATGTGTTATCCTAGTATGGTTGATGAAAATCACTAGATTGAATCGAATTTAAATACCTAAAGGAGAAAAGAAAATGGCAGTACCTGCACGTCGCACTTCAAAAGCGAAGAAAAACAAACGTCGTACACACTACAAAGTAACAGCTCCATCTGTAAACTTTGACGAAACTACTGGAGATTACTCACGTTCTCACCGTGTATCACTTAAAGGATACTACAAAGGACGTAAAATCGCTAAAGCTGCATCAGCTGAATAATAGAAGGGAGATACCATGCGCGTAAATATTACACTTGAACACAAAGAATCTGGTGAACGCTTGTACCTTACTTCTAAAAACAAACGTAACACTCCAGACCGTCTTCAATTGAAGAAATACTCACCAAAACTTCGCAAACACGTTGTGTTTACAGAAGTTAAGTAAGTATACCTAACTCAAAACGCCTTACTGGGCGTTTTTTGCTTTATTGGCTAGCAGTCTATAGCTTTTCAGGAGAGATTTATGGCATTTTATCTTTGGATGTTTCCTCTACTTTTTATCTTTCACGATATGGAAGAAATTATCGGTCTTGTCCCTTGGATTCATCTCAACGAAACCTTGCTGGCTCAAAAGGCTCCAGCTATTCTCAAGATTCACAAAGGAATTACAACAGAGGGATTTGCCCTTGCTGTTTTTGAGGAGTTCATTCTTGTCTTATCCATCACTTTATTAGCGTATTTTACTCAATCTAGAGCGCTCGAATTAGTTTGGTTAGGAGGATTTGTGGCCTTTGCACTTCATCTCTTGCTCCATATTGGGCAATCAATTCTTCTTCGCAAGTATATACCTGCTCTGATCACTTCTATCCTTTGTTTTCCTATCAGTGCTTATTTGATTACAGACATCGTGCATTTGTGGCGGGTTTCGACTAGCGAATTTTTCCTATTTTCACTAGTCGGCTCAGGCATCGTCGTCATCAATCTCCTCTTTGCTCTCTGGCTTGGGGTAAAGTATTCCGCCTGGCTTGTTCACAAAAACGAATAAAATCCCCTGCAAATCTACACTGCAGAGGATTTATTTTTATTCTTGTACTTCTTTCTGAGCAGCCTTTCCTTGGTCTAGAAGGGCTTGGACGATTTTCTCATCGCGGAGTTTAACAGAGTCGTTGATCATTTCTGCAGATTTGACGATGGTTGTCTCTAGTTGAGCACGTTTCTGGCGTCCCAACTCAATGGCAGCAACGATACCTTGGTTTTGAGCGACTAGACTTTCAGCAAGTTTGGTGACGGATTCAACAGCTACTGTTGGACTTTGGGCAATTCGTTCGATCTGCGGAATCACTTCCTTGCTGGTTTCAGCTAGCATCTGAAGGGCAGCATTGTTGGCATTGACAATGGCATCTGCCACGACACCTGATTTCATCGATTGTTGCAAAATACCAAGTTGAGCAATCGAAAGCTTCATGGTTGGAATGGTATTGCGACGAAGCATGCCCAATTTTTGGCGCATGTCCGATGAAACTTTGACGAGATTACGCATTTGTGGAGTCGTCGTCCAAGCTACGTAAAGGCGGCCAACATACTCTGTATGTTGTTGTTCAAGGGTATTGACCACTTCTGCCATACGAGCTAATTCTTGGGCCTTGGTTTGATATTCTACCGTACTTGTATCTAGTTGATCAACTTGAGCCTTCAATTCTGCAGCGCGATTCCCAGCTTCTGCCTGACTAGCCTCGATAAAGGAAATGACTCCCACTAGATTTTCAATGGATTTGGTATTGTCCTCAATCAGCATTTCAGCAGAAACAATATTTCGCGCCAGCACATCTTCTTGCTTGACCACAGCAGCAGCCATACCATCTAGCTTTTGCTCAACTGTTTTTGAGTCAAAATAAAATTCTTGCAGACTGTTCTGGCTCTTTTTAAACAATTTTTGCAAAAAGTTTGGCTTTTCTTCCAATTCTGCAATTTCAGCATTTTTGTATTTGGCTACAAAACCTTGGAGTTCACGGTTGGTATTTTTCAGCAAGTCATCCACCTGCGGAATTTGCAGTTTCTTCTGCTCGGTCAAGATACGGTTAACGGTACCATTGACACCTTCCACCGCTGATTGACCAAAGTCCAAGAGAGCATTTTGGTCTGTGACAAACTGATCTACCAACTGAGGCACGCGCCCCTTGATTTGCTCTTGTTGCTCAGGTCTTAGCTTTTCAAGAAAAGTGATCGTCTGGGCTGAGCCTGTATTAGTCTCGATGATTTCGGTTGTCTTGTCCACTTTGGCCACTGTATTATTAGCAATCTGATCAATATCAAAATTAAATTCTGTCATGGTTACTCCTTTGTGTCTACCCTATTCTTTGCGATCTTTTCCTAAGATACGCAGGCTAATATCAAAATCGCGCATATCTGTTTCATTGAGTTCTCTCAAAACTTGGTCTAGCTCAAGGTCAAATTGTTCGATAGCTGCTTTAGCTTGTTCCAAGCGTTCTTCCGCCCGATTATAATTTTTGGGATTTGCCTTAATCTTTAAATAACCCTCTAAAATCGTTTGGAATTTCTCCATTTTTAAACTATGGATGGCCGTCAGCTCTTCTTTGGCTCCAACATCCGATGACTCGATTTTGTCGAGAATCGCTTGATGGTCCGCAGCAATATTTGCCAAGGTCTGAGACAATTCAGGCGCCAATTCTTCGGGCTCCTTATTGTCAATGTCTACCAGACTCTCTCTTTCTAGTCGCTCTAGCTGGACGTCTATGGTTGCCCTTACTGAGCGAACCTTTTTATCAATGCGACTATAAACAGCTTCGTCAATATAAGATTTTAAACGATTGGCCTCTTGATGAATTTCTTGAAGTTCAATCAAGACCTGATTAGCTAGGCTTTTATAGGCTGCTGAGCCTTTCTCAGACAAGGTCTCCTCTAACTGCTGGATATCTTTATCAGCCTGACGAATCCGCGCTTTTAAAAGCTCAATCTGATCTTCCAAAGAACGATCCTTCAAGAGAGGATAACGCCAACGCTTATAGACTAGATAAGCCCCGAAACCTATCAAGCCACAAATTGCCAAAGGCAGAGCTACCTGAACCAAGAGACCTAGTAAAAATAAGCCACCCCAGAAATAAAGGCATCCTTTCAATAATACATTACCCGATTTCATAAACATTCCTTATCTTAAGTTTATAAATCTATTTTAGCACAAAAGCTGAAAATGAGGGCGGAAAAGTCAACTAAAACACGGATTTCTTTACACTATAGCTAGAAAGATTCTCAGTGAATAAAAGCACTCCTTCCGACATTGCCTAAACCCAGAAATCAACGTTTTAAGACAAAGCAAAAAGCCCACTCTTGTAGGCTTTCTGTATCATATATCTTAAAATTAAAGCATTTTGTTATCTTGCAATGATTAGGTACAGAAAAACAGACCTAAGCCTGCTCTAAATCTAACTTGATTTTCTCAAAAACTATTAAATTTAAATAAGCTGAGAAAACATAAAGGGTAACAAAAAGGGGACTTAAATTGATGAGTTCAGTAAGCAAGTAAATTGCACCTGTCAAAGGTGCTTTTTATTTTACTATTTCTTATGAACTAATATGACGAAAATGCCTAGATTCAACTAAGTGCTTCAAGTATTATATGGCCAAGCCGCGTTTTCTGAGTTCAGCCATGATAGCCTCCTCATCTTCTTTGGAAAACGTGGTAAACCTCAAATGTGATAATTCTTCATCTGTCATCTCAGACGGGATGAGCTTAGGAGAACTCAACCTCATTGAGTCAATCTGATAAAAAGCCTCTGATAAATTCATGTTAAACCTCTGTGATACTAAGAATTTCATCCTCAAAATATTCTCTAGGAGTTCCATCAACATCTACAAGTAAGGAATCCATCTCCTCTGCATTGTCAAAGGCGTCACAATAGTCCTCTACAAAGCCTCTAACTATCACGCCATTTTTAAGCGTGATAACTACATCTGCACGGTTAAATTCCCAGAGCTTCATTTAAATATCCCTTTCAATATTGGCTAATTGCTTTGCTTTTTCGTAGTAAGGTGTTAAGAAATCGATAAAACCTTGTTTGTCGCTTGGATCATGTTCCTCTAAAAATATCATCAACTCAAAGTCATTGAGAGCGTCAAACATTTCAGAGTTTTCATTAGCCCAAGCTTCGGCAAAGTCTTCATCTTCTCCGAAAAGGGCGTTAAACTTGAAGGAGAAATCCCAAAAATTATCAATCTGACCATTGACAGCTTGCTCTAGCATGTCTAATACTTGTTGACTATATCCCATTACCCATCCCCTCCTAATAAGAGCGTTGCAGCATATTGAACTACGTTCAAAAAATTTAACAAATAAAATCTAATTTTGGGGTGCGATTCATTCATCAAGCGTGATTTTTATTTTAATAATACTGCACTACAATTCCATCCATGATTTCTATTAAAGTGTTATCTCCAATTTTTAAAGAAATCAGATCAATGAATGACGATACCTGATATTCTTTATCTCCAATCACCACTCTAATGTCATAAACAGAATTAGGAAAAATCCCACATACTTGACCATTATAATCAAAAGAGGCGTCCCAACCATTGTCATATAAGGCTTGTAAATCATCTAATATCGCCATATAAACTAAATCCTTTTCCATAGTATTTTCTTTCAAATAAGGCAGGCAAAAGTGCCTAGATTGTTCTAAGTTCTATGAGATTGTTTCAATCGAGATAATCTCACTCTCAAAGAGAGACATTTCGGTAGCTTCATCTGGACTAGGATTGTCAATGAGGATAGTGATTTCATCTTGCTCATCATTGTCCATTTCGTCAACAAAGTCTATGACACGTCCCTTGATTATCTTGCCGTCATTAGTGACTACCTGAACTCTTGATCGTAGGTGGTTCCATAGTTGCCTACTCATTTATTTTCCTCTCTGCTATTTTTTCGATAGTTCTTATACTTTTTATAGTTAGTCGATAAAATCGCCTAGGTTGAACTAAGCTCTAATAATTTTTATTTCCTTGATAATATCTTCAGGATATGAGCGATCATCTATGACTAATTCGTCAGGAGCATCTAAAGCATAACTGTCAAATCAATCAACCACCCTACCCTTGATGTAGGCCCCATCTTCTAAAATAAGGCGAACATTTTTATCAACATATTCCCATAGTTTCATTGAGTTCCTTCTCTCTAACAGCAGAACAATATGACCCAATATTAGTTATTTACTAATGGCTTTTAGTTCCTGTTAAAAGCATTATAGCACACCTTGTTTGCTAAAGTACAACAAGCACTCCATTAGACTAACCTGCTACCTTGCTTTTTTTTGTAAAAATGTTATATACTTAAATAAAAGGGACTGATTTGGCACCCAATGGCCTATTTTAGGTCGGCGCCTAAGTCAGTTCCTTTTACTGTTTCGATTACTCCAAAGGTTATGCCTTTAATATTCTTGCGTCAGTTAGTTTTTTAGGCTATAATTAAATTAACGGATAGAGGTTTTCCATCTCCCCTTGAAACAGTTCATTCTGCAGTAGGAGGTGGGACACCTCTATTTGATTTTAAAATCAATAAAATGTATAATTTAGTTAAGAAAGAAGTGTGGTTTTCCCGCCTAAAAGCTCTATTGCTGTGGGAGAGTCATGCTTCTTTTTACCTCTCAAAAATGAACGTCAAAAAGCCGTCTCAATCTTTGAGGCAGCCATCAGCAATTTATAAATAATAAGGGTGCCCCATTTTTGGGCTACCCTATTACTATACCTAAAATTAGTTATGGGTAACTAAAAGGGGAGTAAAATCAAAAAAAGCACTCTAGGATAGAGGCCTAAAGTGCTTAGTTTCAAGGCTTTACAGCCTATCTTATTTAATAAAATATTACAACATCTTGTTGTAGAATTCAACGACAAGTGCTTCGTTGATTTCTGGGTTGATTTCGTCGCGTTCTGGTAAGCGAGTCAATGAACCTTCCAATTTTTCAGCGTCGAATGATACGAATGCTGGACGTCCAAGAGTAGCTTCTACTGCTTCAAGGATTGCTGGAACTTTCAATGATTTTTCACGAACTGAGATCACTTGACCTGGAGTTACGCGGTATGATGGGATATCAACGCGTTTGCCGTCAACAAGGATGTGACCGTGGTTTACGAATTGACGAGCTTGACGACGAGTAGTCGCAAGACCAAGACGGTAAACAACGTTATCCAAACGACGTTCCAAAAGAAGCATGAAGTTGAAACCTAGGATTCCGCCTTTGATTTTTGTAGCTTGTACGAACAAGTTACGGAATTGCTTTTCACCTACACCGTAAGTGAAACGAAGTTTTTGTTTTTCAGCCAATTGCAAACCGTATTCTGACAATTTAGAACGGTTGTTTGGTCCGTGTTGTCCTGGTACGTAGTTACGACGTGCCAATTCTTTACCTGTACCTGTAAGTGAAAGGCCAAGGCGACGAGCTTGTTTCCAAGATGGTCCTGTATAACGTGACATATGTATGTCCTCCTGATATAAATAATATTTGGCGGAAATAGTCACTTAGAAAGCCCTGATTCGTGCAGATGCCCTTCGCCTAAACAGCCAAGGTTACTTGTCATAAGACACCTGTTGACGAGCTTCATGCTTTCCTGCTGCTATTTCACACAAAGGCTATTATACCATGAAAAGCTAGATATGTAAAGGGATTTTACAGCTTTATTTCAAATTGAGGCTGAATGTAAATTTGCTTCCTAAGCCATATTGACTTTCTGCTGTGATTTCGCCACCAAGCTGATGGGCTAGTTCGCGTGCAATCGCAAGTCCTAATCCATGTCCACCTGTCTTCATATTGCGCGAAGTTTCTACACGATAAAGTCGTTTAAAGATCTTTTCCAAATCCTCAGGAAGGATTCCCTGACCCTCGTCTTTCACACTGATTCTCAGCTCTTGTTCTGTTAATTGGGCAAGAACCTCGATTCTGGTTCCTGGTTCTGAATATTTAAAGGCATTGTTTAACAAATTGACCAGAATGCGAGAAAGTTTGTCAGAATGGCTCTTGATTTTCGCCGACTCAGGTGATACTTGAATGTAAACATCTCGCTCCTCTTGTTCAATCTGGAGTTGAAATTCACTCATTGACTCAATCAACAGCTGATCTAAAAAGACCTCTTCGACTTCTTCATCAGCAGTATCTTGAGGTTGGGTGTTAAGAGTCAGAACATCCAATTCCTCCACTAGCTTGTTTAGACGCTCGGTTTGCCGACCAATCGTGGCTAAGTAGTGGAGTCGCTCCTCTTCCTTAATCACTCCATCTAGAATTCCCTCCACAGTAACCTGAATGGAGGTAATGGGAGTTTTAATATCGTGAGAGAGCTGCGCAATCATCATTCTCTTTTCTTGCTCGCTCTCATCAAGTGATTGAAAGGTGGCTTGCAAATTGTGGGACATGTCATTAAAAGCCTGGCCCAGCTCTTGAAATTCTAATGGTCCCTTGGTTTCAATTTCTGTGCTGAAATCCTTGCTTGCTATATCCTGAGCTTGTTTTTTCAAATGTTTCAGAGAAGAGAACACTGGCGACAAAAGAAAGATGCTCACTGCAGCGCCAATGAAACTAGCAATCAAGGTCATTCCAACGAGAAAGTAAACTTCACTTTTCTCGATCAACATCCGTTGGACTGCCCAGAAAACGACCAAAATCGTTAGTAGAGTCGACACTAGATACCCCACTAAAATATAGTTTTTTAATTTCATGTTCTACCTCTTGGTCTTTCCATCTTATAACCCAAACCCCAGACAGTTTTGATAGCAGGAGCATTTGAATTCGTATACTTGGTCAACTCTTGCCTCAAAGCATGGATATGAACATTGAGTGTATTGGTATCATCCACATAGTCCTCTTGCCATACCTTCTCATAAAGTTCCGTCTTTGAAAAGACTCTCTCGGGATTGCTGGCTAATATCCATAGAAGTTCAAAGGATTTTACTGTCAATTCCAAAGGTTGCTCCCCAATGCGAACCTCATGAGTCACATGGTTGATCACTAAGTCACCAAACTCGATCTGTTCTGTCTCTCCTCCACGGCTAAGGCGACGCAAGATATTATTCACTCTTAAAACCAATTCGCGTGGGCTAAAGGGTTTGACTATAAAATCATCTGCCCCCAAACTTAATCCATAAATCTTATCCTGTTCGCTTGTCTTAGCAGTTGTAAAGAGGAAGGGTTGATCCGGAGCGATATACTGAACTTCACTGATAAAATCATACCCGTCCATATTGGGCATCATGATATCTGTGATAATGAGGTCGATAGATTTTTTTCTGAAAAGCTCTAATCCCTCCTTGCCATCATGGGCGACCAAAACGTCGTAACCCGCCTGTATAAGATAGCGGTGTTGAATATCTAGAATATCTATTTCATCATCAACCAGCAAAATTGTCTTTTTCATCTGACACTCCTTCGATAAAAACAGTGTTATACTTGCTTTAGTATAACACTATTTTCTCTAATGTTTAAATGATTTGAATCTTAATCTTCTCGTTTGGTTGTCAAACCCAAAAGTCCAACAAGACCTGCCAAGGCTAGACCAAAGATACCAAGGCCTGCTGTAGCCGTTTTAGCTTCCCCAGTATTTGGTAGCATCGCTTTATCATCTTTTTTCATCATATTAGCCATTGGGCTAGAAGCTGGTTGATCTACTTTCATATCTGACATATGGTTATTTGTACCCATCACACCCTCAGTCGTACCTGTAGAGCCTGTTTCAGAAGGCTTCGTATTCATCTGACCTTGTTGAGATGGTATTGTCGCCATTTCTTTTCCACGAAGTTGAATCGTTACTTGACGAGTAGCAATCAGATTGGTCAAATCAGGTTTGCCATCTTTAGATCCATAGACTTTAACAGTAGCTAGGTATGTATGGGTTCCGTTAGCTCGAAGTTGATCCAGCAAGGCCTGACCATCTTTGCCAACCGTATTGCCATTCAAATCCACTTCGTAGAAATATTGACCTTTAGCCAAGCCTTCAAGTGGCAATAGAGCAGGATTTTTAGCTGTTCCGTTGTCGGACCATGGGGCTTTGTCTGAGGCTTTTAACAAGAGGCGAGTCAACATACCATCTCCACCAAAAGCTTCGTACGGAATAACTTGGTTGACACCAGCCAAGAAAGGTCCAGGAACCTTAGCCTTATCAAGGTAGCTAGCTGGAACATCAATCATGTCTTTGACATTGTTAACAACAGACTCTTTAACCTGATTTGGTGTGGTTAAGCCATTCAAATTAACAGTCAAATCTTTAGTCGCTACCAGATTAGTTAAGTCAGGTTTGCCATCTTTTGCACCGTACACTTTGATGGTTGCCTTATAACTTTGCGTACCATTTTGTTTCAAAAGGTCAAGAAGCTCTTTATCTGATTTTCCTTGGGTACCTGCTAAATCCACTTCATAGAAGTAAAGACCTTTGCCCAATTTCTCTACTGGTGGAAGGGCGGGATTTTTAGCTGAACCGTTGTCTGACCATGGAGCCTTATCAGATGCTTTCAAGATCAGGCGAGTCAACATGCCGTCACCAGCGAAGAATTCGTATGGAATGACTTGATTGACACCAGCTGTAAATGGTCCTGGGAAATTGGCTTTGTCAAGGTAACTAGCTGGGACATCTACTGTGTCTTTGGTGTTGTCGGCCACACCCTTTTGCACTTCAGCTGGGGTGGTCGCTGGTTGCGCTTCACTGACTTCACGGTCTTGTCCAGAAACTGTAGACGCAGGACTTTCCACAGGTTTAACTGCATCTTCTGTTTGTTTCTTAGAGTCAGGTTGTGCTTGCACTTCTTCTTTTGGCACTACTGCAGGCTCTTTAGCAGTTGCGTCCGCTTTTTCTGAAGAGCTTGTGGTATCCACACTTGCTTTAGGTGTTGGAATAGACTGTTCTGAAGGAAGAGCTACATCGACTGCTTTTTTGAGAACCTCTGCTGGTAAGTCGCTCTTTTCACTCACCGAAGCAGCGTCTGGCACGACTTGGGCAGGAGTCGGATTGACGACATCAGCACGCGCAGAACTTGGTTGACCAACTAGGACAAAGAAGCCACTAGCCACAACAACTGAAGCAACGCCTACACTGAGACGGCGAATAGACCAACGAGTATATCTCTGATTTGGATTGAATTTCATAGGATTCTCCTTAGAGTTTTCTTTTTTTGATGACTCTAGTATAATCTCCTAAAATTAAAAAGGATTAAGAAAAAGTTAAAATTTTTCTTAAATCCCTCTTATAAAATACTTATATTGACTCGTTAATTATTAGGAAAGAGAGTAGCCTTTCCTCTCCTACTCACTCAGTTCAGCTAGAGTGTCCAAATGTTGGTTATTAATGACTGCCATGATGTAGGCATCTGCCTGCAAGAGGTCATTGGGTCCGAATTGGACATCCAGAGGAGCATTTTCGTAGGAACGAAAACCAAGTACATTGAGGTTGTATCGCCCACGTAAATCCAACTGACTGAGGCTTTTACCTACCCATGATTGGGGGATTTTCATCTCGACAATCGATACATTCTTGTCCAGCTGAAAGACGTCTACGCTGTTATGAAAGAGGATGGTCTGTGCTAATGAGCGCCCCATTTCAAACTCTGGTGAGATGACTGCGTCTGCACCAATTTTTTCCAACACCTTTTTAGCCGTATGGCTTTTGACCTTGGCAATAACGGTCGGCACTCCTAAACTCTTGCAGTGCATGACCGCAAGAACACTGGACTCCAGATTTTCACCTGTTGCGACGACTACGGTATCACAGGTGTCAATCCCCGCTGATAGAAGGAGTTCTTCATCCGTGATATCTCCAACTACTCCACGCGCCAACACTGATTCAAATTGATTAATGCGTTCCTCGTGGTCATCAATAGCAATGATATTCATGTCATGCTTGGCTAGGGCAGCCAAAACACTGCTCCCAAAAATTCCCAAGCCTAAAATTCCAATTGTCCGATCTGACATCGTTTTTCCTTTCTTATCCGATAGTGATATCTGCCTTCATATAGTGAATCGTATCTTTCTTGTCTGGCTGGTATTCCGCTACACTGACCAGTAGTGTCAAGGGACCAATACGGCCGATAAACATCAACAACATAACGATACTGAGGGCTAACTTACCTAACTCTGGTGTTAAATTTGCCGTCACCCCAACTGTTGCAAGGGCTGAAATGGTCTCAAACATGAGGTAGATAAAGCGCGGATTTCCCTCTGCTGTTATCCCTAGCAGGATCAAGCCCAGCAAGAAAGTTAGCAAGAAGATAATAAAGACACTGAAAGATTTTTGCACGGTTCGGGGTTCAATGGTCCTCCGAGCCACATTAGCATGAGGCAAGCCCAATAGTTCACTGCGAGCAAAGACCAACAAGACAAAGAAGGTCGTAATCTTGAGCCCGCCTGCTGTCCCTCCAGGTGCCCCGCCCAGAAACATCTGCAAGATGTAGATCAGTAAGGTAACTGGTCTAGCCTGGGTGTAGTCAATGGAAGCAAAGCCTGCCGTTCTCATACTGACTGTCTGGAAGAAACTAACCAGCAGTTTCTCTGGAGCGCTGAGATTTCCAATCGTCCCAGGATTATTCCACTCAATTAAGAGAGTCGATACTGTTCCAAAGAGCAGAATTCCCGCCGTTAAAAAGAGAACCAGCTTGGTATGGAAACGCAGGCGGCGTTTTTTCTTCTTCCCAAACTGGGTCGCTAGGTCAAACCAGACCATAAATCCTAGCCCACCCGTGATAATCAATCCTGCAATCACTAGATTGATCAAGGGGTCCGTTTGAAAAGCTACCAAACTCGTACTTCCAAAATTATCAAATCCAGCATTACAGAAGGCTGAAACAGCCAAAAAGATAGAAGTTAACACCCCTCGTCCCCAGCCAAATTCAGGAATAAAGCGAAAACTCAGGAGAAAGGCACCAATCCCTTCCACCAAAAAAGTCGTCAAAAAGATCGAGCGAATAAAGTCCTTTAAGGACTGAGTTTCTCCATAACTGAAACTTTCTTGAATGGTCTCACGGCCACGAAGACTGAGCTTTTGCTTGCCTTGGATATAAAAGATTCCGATAAAGGTCATGAGCCCCAAACCACCAATCTGGATCAAGAGCATACAGATCAACTGGCCCCATATATTATAAGTAGAGGCCACTGGCAGGGTGAAGAGCCCTGTAACACAGACCATGGATACCGTTGTAAAGAGATGATCAAAGTAGGTCGCTTGTGACGTTGTTGCTTGCACAAAGGGAAGGCTTAAAAGGAGCGAGCCCAAGAAGATAACTAAGGCAAAACTTAAAAAGATGCGACGGGCTGGCGATAAACGTCCCAATGTCGTCTTGATTTTTTCCAAAAAAGATTTGAATAACATAACTACATTCTACCATAAAAACAGTCAGAACACTCACATGTGGTGCACAATGGCAAGACAGAGTTCGAGTGCCTTGTCAAAAGCTTCAGAACCCCAGTCACGACTGTCGTAGTTGTCTAGATCCGCCAAGGAATCTGCGGTAAAGAGCAGTTCTCCCCAGACAACTCCACGTAGTTGAGCTACTGCCGCAAGAGCCGAGCACTCCATCTCCACTACAGCACAACCTTCTTCCTTGCGATAGGCAACCTTTTCAGCCGTCTCTCTATAAAAACCATCTGTCGTCCAAGTCATGACCTCCTCGTAAGGAATGCCTCTTTGTTCCAAGACTTGCTCAATGGCAGAAATAGCCTCAATCTGCATCTCCATATAACGAGAAGGCGCTGCATAGTGGTAGCTGGTCCCCTCATCTCGCAGAGCGAGAACAGGGACGAGAAAGGCATTTTCCTCTATATCGGCTAGGACTCCACAAGTACCAGTGGAAATGATTTGCTCCACACCATAGCCAATCAACCAATCCATAAACTGGGCCGCTGGAGCAGAACCAACAGGCGCTTGGGCCAGACAAATCTTCTCACCCTTGTAGTTGATGACGTACACTGGATACGTTTTAGTAGCAGAAACGAACTCACCAACACTGTCCGCCCCTACTTCCTGAGCATAGCGGTCAATCTCTTCCTCCAAAAACGCATAGATACACTTCTTTGGCAACTTTAAATCTAGCCCCTCATGTGTTGGCATAAGGACCGCCTGGGGATTGTCATCAAACTCTAAAATGGGAATCGCATGTTTCTGAATCATAGCCCACCTCCTCTAATTTTGTACTATTGTATCAAAAGCTGACCGAGTGTCAAGGAGTTGTCTTTAGCAAGCCAGAAATCTCCTCTTCCATACATTTAAGAAATCGTTGCTCTGCTGGAGAGGTCGGTTTCTGTTTTAGTAAAGTGATTGAGAACTATCACCAAAATAGCAAATTCAACAATAAAAAAGCACGAATCTGCATCAGGCAATATATACCCTTTTATATTATCTTGTGCAAGAAGCCAAACCAATAGAATCTAGCCTCCATTTTGTCTAGGCCTACTCTATTTCCACAAAGCACCCAAAATCTGTTTTTCTAATAAGTCTAGGTCCTCTTCCTTTATTTCTCCGTTGTCGCTAACGATATAAAGTTGAGCGAAGTAAGCCAACAATGGACCAACACAAATACGAACCATTTGAGGAATCGTTATCTCTGGATTTACACGTGGATCTGCTAGCAATTCCTTATGAAGCACTCGAAGTTTATCTTGAATAGCATTCCAGATAAAAATCTGTTCATTTTTTAGTTTCTTATTTGAAAAACTCTCCTGCAGAATGATTTTCATCAAAGCACGATTTTTTTTGAGATAGCTCATACGATCGTGGACGAGATAACGAACCCTCTCTTCTGTCGTTTCAAAAGCTAAGAGTTCCTCAAAAAAACTACCGAAAATGCTTGGGACTACAGGATGTAAAATAGCCGTCAGTAGATCATCCTTCGTCTTAAAATACTTAAACAAAGTTGCCTGGCTTAGTCCAGCACGCTCAGCTATGTGAAGAGTTGAGGTCCCATGGTAACTCCTAGTTGATATGAGATCCACTGCTGCCTGCATGATTTTTTTCTTTCCTTGAGGGTAATTCGCTTCTTCTAAGTAATCTTCAAACGATTCAAAAACAGTCTTATCCATCTAATCTTCACACCTTTTTAGCATTATTTATGTTGATTTCTAAACTTTACGATAACGACGCAATCCAACAATATTGAGAATTGTTAAAATGATCAAGAAAACCATTAAAACACCAAGATTTGACAAAATATCACCAAGATTGTGTCCGTAAAGAATAATCTGGCTTATTGCATCACCAGAATAGGTTAATGGCAAAAATTTCCCCACAGTTGGAGCCCATTCTCCCATGGATGACAATGGAATAATTCCTGAGAAAAAAAGTTGGGGCATAATCACGAGAGGAATAAATTGCATCATTTGGAATTCTGATTTTGCTAGAGTAGACAAGAGAATTCCAAAAGCTAGTGCTACAAGAGCCAGTACCACATTAACTATTATAACATTTAAAATACTTCCTACAACTTCTACATCTAGTAGCCAAATTGCTGCTAAGACGACAACTGCCGTTTGAAAAATCGCAATAATACCGTAAGACAACATATAGCCATAGACGATTTCAGATCGTTTCACTGGTGTTGCTAACAAACGTTCTAGTGTTCCACTGGTGCGCTCTTTCAAAAGCGCCATACCTGAAATCAAAAAGACAAAGAAGAAAACTACAAAACCTATCAAAACCGGAATCATACTGGTAAAGAAGCTTGTATTTTCATCTCCATACTGATAAGACTCCTTGATTTCTGGTGTTTTTGCGTCCGAGTCCAATTGTGGAAGAGCTTGTTTGACACGAGATAGTAACTGATCGGTGCCTTCACTGGCGATACTTGTTCGTAACACTTGTCGTATCATAGATGTCTTGGAGGCATCTGTATTTGCGTAGTCGACCTGATACTCACCGTCTTTATAAGAAATCACAGCATCGACTTTTTCATTTGCTAGCGCTTCTTTGGCCTGATCTAAGTCTTGATAAGTCTCGATGTCCACATGATCAAGCTCATCCATTTTCGTTACCAAACCAGTTGGTAGATCTTGTGTCGCTAACTTGACATTCACGGTTGTACTAGCTGAAAACATGAGGTTCATCAACCACATGATAAAAACAGGTGCTATAAACATCAGGGCTAGAGTTCGTTTGTCACGAAGTAATTCTTTGATGACTTTTTTTGCAATCGCTATTGTTCTCATTTTACTCACCTTCTGCTTTTAAAAATACTTCTTCAATACTTGAAACTTGATAACTTTCTTTTAAGTGTTGCGGTGTATCAAAAGCAATGATTTTTCCGCCTAATAATAAGCCGACCTTATCCGTCAACTCTGCTTCATTCATAACATGGGTAGTAACTAATATCCCAACCCCATTGTCTCTAAGCGCGAATAATTCTTTCCAGATTTTCTTTCGAAGAGAAGGGTCGATTCCAACTGTCGGTTCGTCCAAAATCAAGAGTTGAGGATTTCCCAACAGCGCGATAGCAAGAGACAAACGCCGTTTCATTCCTCCAGAATAACCAGATACCGCCTTGTTTAAGTAGTCTGTCAGATCTACTACTTGAGCTATATGAGCAATTTCCGCCTTTAGGTCTTTTTTAGAAAGCCCCTTTAGCTGACCCAAAAATTCCAGATTTTCTTGACCAGACAAGGACTCGTATAAAGCATCTGATTGGGCCATATAGCCAATATCTCCTAAAATATGACGATTGGGCATAGTGTGATTTAACACTAAAGCTAGGCCTCCATCAGCCTTTTCCATTCCTAACGTAGTCTTAATCATAGTTGATTTACCAGCACCAGACGGACCAATTAATCCTATAATTTCTCCTAGCTGCAATTCAAAGCTGACATGATTCAGAACTATTTGTTGGTCAAAAGATTTTACTAAATCTTGTAAATGTAGCAATTTTTTCATATGCTTCCTCCTAGGTGAGTGGATACTCACTTTTTAAATCACAGAAGCTATTATAGTGAGTAATCACTCACTTGTCAAGAGAAAGGGTTAAATTCTTTAAAAAAATAAAACACCAGATTCGTATCTGATGTTTATGATGCACATGTCTTATTTCTAAAAATGTTTTTGAACTTCCTCTCTATACTCCGAAATGGTCTTTCCTGTCCACTTTTTAAAGGCCTATTCTTCCTCTACTTTTCTCAGCCAATCCTACCATCGTCATTGCTATCGCAACTCTAATGACCTTGGCGATGGAAATTCATTTTACTCATTTTTATATGAAACAGACTAAGAAATTTTCAAGACCTAATTGGGAGTTGTTTTAGCTACAATCCATCTCTCAAACACAAAAACTCTCCCTTCTCTTTCGAGAAAGGAGATTCTTTTTTATCCTTGTCCGCCAGGGGCTGGACCGCCGCCTTGAGGGCCTCCATTTGGTCCACCGCCACCAGGCATAGAGTTGACGATTTCCGTTTGTTTTTCACCATTTAGATAGATATCTCCACCTGTGTAGGTCGCTGTCCCATCAAAGTCAAAACCTGTTTGACCAGTCATTTTAATGGTTCCGCCTGTGACCGTCACGTTCCCGTTTGAGTCGATTGGGTCTGTGTCTCCTTGACCGACTTCTACTGTCAGGTTCCCACCGTTCATAGTGAAGAAGATTTCACTCTGTTGGGCATTTTTATTAGCTGCATTGACTCCATCATCTGTCGAATAGATGGTAATGTCCCCACCGTTGATAGTGATTGACTTACCTTCAAGTCCTTCTGTCGAATTCTTGACGTTGTAGGTACCACTATCGATAACCAAATCACCTGATGCGTGGATGCCATCTTCTTTGGCATCGATGGTCATAGTCGTACCAGTGATGTTGAGTTCATCATTGACATTAAAGGCATCGCCAACTGCTGTGATGTTATAGGTTCCGCCCGTGATGTGGAGAGTGTCATTAGCCTTGATACCGTTGTTCTTCTTGCCATCTACATTGAGAGTTCCTTTCCCGTTGATGGTCAAATCCACCTTAGAAAAGAAAGCTGCATCAGCTTTTTCGTCGCTGTTGGAGCTTGAGTCAGAGAGACTGTTGGTGGTTCCTTCTGCCAAAGTCAGATAGACATGACCGGCTGATGTCGCAGAAATTGCTGCATTGGCATTGGTCATGGTCGCACCTTTTAGGACTAGATGAACATCTGCCGACTCATCTGCCTCGACCTTGATCTGCACTCCGTCAGACTGACCTGAAATCACATAGGTTCCAGATTTTGCGATGGTCACGGTTGATTCAGAGACTGTCACCCCATCTCCAGAGACGTTTGCTGATAAGCCAGATAGTTCAATCTTAGAAGCTGTGCTTTCGTCATAAGAAGTATCATTGTCCTTCTCTGTAAAATAGGATAATTGATTTGTCTTTGTTGCAGTTGTTGTGGCACTATTTGTCGTTGCATTGGTATTGGATGTAGTTGTTGACTGGGCACATGCTGCCATCAGCACCATTGCCGTTAAACTCGTTGCGAGTAGGGTCCATTTTTTTGATTTCATACCTTTTTCCTCTCCTTCGTATGATATAGCTAGACAGTCTACAGAAGATTCCTGAAACGAAACTAAAACTTTTCTGAAAGTTTCCTTAAATTTAGTTTGGATTAGATTTCGCCTAGTAATTTTTAGAAAGGACTGCTAAAAACAATTTTTGAACGCTAAAATACCTTTAATAGATTTTTTAAACCAAGATTCCCCAGTGCGATATCTCCTTGACCAAGAAAGCCAAAAAGAAGAAAAATTTATAAGACTAAAGCTCATAAAAAGAACAGCCCAGGCTGTTCTTTTTAGTTTTCTTTCACAGGGATTTCCTTGATGACACGCGCAGGATTCCCAGCTAGGACAACATTGTCTCCAAAAGACTTGGTAATCACGGCCCCTGCTCCTGCAACGACATTATTTCCCAGTGTCACCCCAGGAAGGACAATGACGCCACCTCCAGCCCAGAAATTGTCTCCAATGGTGATGGGCTTGCCGTATTCGACCCCTGAATTGCGTTCATCTGGATCCAGTGGATGAAGTGGGGTTAAAAACTGACAGTTTGGGCCAAGCATGGCGTTGTTCCCGATGCGAATCGGACAAACATCCAGCATGGTCAAGTTCCAATTAGAATAAAAATTTTCCCCTAGATAAATATTGACTCCATAATCGACCACCAAGCGTGGATTGACATAGAGATTTTGCCCAGTTGAGCCAAACCAAGTCTTGATAATATCCGCTCCCTTCAAGGGATTTTCTTCCTTGTTAAAAGCAGCCTGTTTTTGGCGAGAGGCCTGAGCCAAGGTCCGTAATTCAGGATTCGACGGACGGTAAGGCTCCCCTGCTATCATTTTCTGGTATTCACTGGTCATCTTAACACCTCATACTCACTTTGGGCCCATCATATCAAAAAGCCTTTGAAAGGTCAAGAATAGCCTGCTTTCTAGACTCTCGAAACCATTCCCCATCCCAACTCAAAACAACTTACTTGACAAAAGCTTGACTTCATGGTTTAATATACCCCGTAAGGGTATATTTGGAGGTGCCTATGTTTCACTTATTATTTACAAAAATTGACAGTATTTCGACCAGCGAGTTAGAAGCTAAACTCAGAGAACCGATTCAGCTACTGGATGTTCGGACGCCTATGGAATTCCGTAGAGGTCATATCAAAAATGCCAAGAATGTCCCTCTATCCGAAATCGGATCTTACACACCTGCGACAAAAGAAACACTTTATGTCATTTGTCACTCTGGTGTACGAAGCAAACTAGCTGCGAAAAAGCTTAAGAAAAAAGGCTACGATGTCATCAATGTTCGAGGCGGTATGAGCGCTTGGACAGGCAAGGTCATCTAGAAGCATAAAATAATTGGCTACACAGCCTTGAACCTTATCGAAGGTCTGAGCGATAATATCCAATGGTGTCAGCTCAAAGACGATCTGACTAAGGGCAAAAAATCCCTAGATGTACGGATAAGTGGAGAATTTCAGGGGGGGCGACCCAAGGTCGCTACCATCCATAACCCCTAAATGAACTAGGGGAGAGCTTGGATGAACCAGACAAGAACCAAACCTATATCCTTAGCTGCCACAGCGTTTTGCGCAGCTAGATCACAGAGCGTATCCTCTAGCGGCAGGTTTTACCGTCCAAAACCTTGACGACGCTTATTCACAATATAAAATGTCTAATCCAGAAGGAGTCGAATATGGAAACGAGTATCAGCATGGCTGACTTTTATGAAAAATACCTAAATGAAAATCTAAATCTCATCGATGTACGTGAAGTGCACGAATTCCAAGCAGGACATGCACCAGGTGCCAAAAATCTTCCGTTAAGTACCTTGGAGCAAGGTTACAAAGAACTCAAACCCGACCAGGAATACCATGTCATCTGTCAAGGTGGAGTACGCTCTGCATCTGCTTGTGAATTTCTAAGCGCCCAAGGCCTCACCGTTATCAATGTAGAAGGTGGTATGAATGCTTGGCCCGGTCAAGTAGAATAAGCAAAAAACCGATTAAGAAACTTAATCGATTTTTTCATTTCTGCAACCCAATGATATAGGGCTCGTAGCCCGTCGCTTCTAAAAAAGAAGCAACTTTATGGTATCTAAAAAGAGGTCTTCTCGTTGGTATTGGGGGAACTCATCCGTTTGGCTGACATGATTTTTTTGTCGGAATAAACTTAAATACCTTTGTCTGCATTGTTTATCAATAGCAAATTAGTTTACTTCCGTTTAATCAGGTATCGGATGGCCTTTTCTAGGCGTTCCTTTTGAGCCTCGGGGTCGTCTAATGGTTGGTTGATACAGCCTGTGAGATTTTCAGTAATGATCATCTCAATCACGCGCTCAACGCTAGATTTCACTGCTGTCAACTGCGTAACAATATCTGCGCAGTCACGATCTTCTTCAATCATCTTTTGAATCCCACGCAACTGGCCCTCTGAACGTTTCAGGCGTGTTATATACTTTGAGTTTGTCATTAATTTATCCTTGGTCACTTTTTCTTCATTATATCTCGAATAAGGGGCTTTGTCAAAATTCACTTCCTGTCTGTATTTGTAGGAGGCAACCTTTTCTCTGTATCAGAAAGAAAAGATTGATAAGCATGGAAATGGAAAAGAAACTCTGTCCTCCTTGAAGCTCGATGGGAAATAAAATTTCCTATTAACCAACTGACCTTTATGCGTATATCTTGGACAAATTGGACAAAAAGGCTAGGATCACTATCCCATAGACTATAACTAGAGCCAGTCCAAATCCGATACCGAACCACTTATAAAACTTGTCCATCCCGCTATAGCGTTCGACATAGGCCCTGTTCGGCTTGTCTGGATCATACCAGACTGTCAGCTCCGAATGAAGGGGGAAATGGGTCTGCATCAAGCGTTTGAAGGAAACAAAGGAGTTGCTGTAGCGAGTGATCGAAGGTGCCAGCATATCTTCTCTTGTATAGTCCTTTAAAAATTTAGTAGTCCCCCACGGAATTGTGACCGTTTTGAACATAAAATACTGCAAAGTTTTCTTATAAGAAATCCCATCCACCGTGTATTCGACGATAGGTGGATACCCCTCACGAAAACGGCTATAGCCGATAACCGTTCCCTGTACGGATGACTTGGCAAGGCGGACCAACTTCTGATCCCGAAGATAGAGGAAAAGAAAGGTCCCACACACAAATACAAAAGATAGGAAGATGACGATTGTCCCAACTATCAAACCAATCACTTCTTTATTCATATGAACTCCTCCTGTTATTTTATACAGTAAAATCCCAAAACGAACTCGTCCAGAAGGACATTGAAGCTCTCGAGTCTACTCTTCGGATTTTTCTTTTGACTGTTTTTCTCTCAAATCTTTTACAGATTTCGATATGATATCTCTCACCTGTTCGTCAGTAAGTCCTGGAATCTGGTAATAAGGATTATTGGATTCGCTTTTTGACGGCTTTGTTCCTGAACTTTCGGTTTTAGAACTTTGTTCAGTCGAAGACGAGGATTTCGACTCTGAGGAACTGGATTCTTTGGCCTTAGAGGAGCTAGACGACTCAGACTCAGAAGGCTTGGACGTTTCAGGCGTTTTAGAATCAAGCTTAGGCGGCTTGTTTACTTGGTCGTTCGGCTGTTTCACAGGTTTATAGAATAGCCCAAAAGACAACAGCAAGGCCATCAAGATCCCAATGCCAGCCAAGGTTCTTTTATTGGCTTCAGCCGAGGGAACCTTTACTCCCTTTGTACTGAGTGTTTTCCATTCTGGATGCTCTTTTTCTATGGCTTTTTTCTGTCTCCTAAGAGGAGCAAGTAGAAAATGATTAAAAGGCACAATCGTTACCATAGCTACCGTTACAAGTGGGACATAATTGGAATGACTTGATACCAGTAGAACATCGAGTATAGCGAGAAGGATGAAGAGGAAACGCCCCACAAACTTACGAACTTGATGCTCTTTTTTGATCTGCAAATATCTCTCTTGTGACATTATCATCCTCTCTTTTCTATTTCTTCATTAAATATCACTTTCCCCTGTTCATATTTTCGCACAGCTAAGAACCAGCGGATAGGGTTGTTTTGGAATAAGAAAAGGTACAACAAGGCAGGAAAGAGACCTGCTAAAGGCGAGAAAAAGATTTGTATATCAAATGCCTCTTGCTTATTGAATGAGTCAATAGTGCCCGGAATTGCAGCAGCAAATATTACTATAGTAGTCATAAAAACTAGTAGCATGACAATCATAAAAGCCAACATTTTCGCAAACGTCGCTTTTTTCTCACTAAAATTTTCCCAGAACAAATTTGAATAAACTGCTTCTTTAAACTCTTTCTTTGTTGCTCCTTGGACTCGTTTCACTCCTTTATATAAGGCGACTTCCATCATCCATATAAATCCAAATAGGATAAAGGAAAGACAAAGAATAAAAATAGGAACCATCCCACTATTATAACGAAGGCCTGAGAAAATTGGTATTGCAACAAATCCTCCGAGTAAACCTAACAAAGAGAATATAGCAATTAAAGGAGCAATCCCCCTATTCGATCTCCTAGCCCCTTCTGTATTTAACAAGGCACTCTTATCTGCTACAAGAGCCTCTTTTGTTCGCGTATTATAGTAAACGGCCTTATCACCGCTCTGTCCAATAAAAATTATTTTTCTCATATAAAATCACCACAGTTTTCACTAATCACTATAATCAGAAACTTCAATTTTATCATAGGTTGTTGATAAAACATCACCATCACCAACCACTGGTAATGGTAATAGCGTTTCTCTCGTGTTTCTAGTTCTTCTCTTCCCTAAATAATACTTTTCCCTGCTTGTATTTTCGTACGGCTAACAGCCAGCGGATTGGATTGTTTTGAAATAGTAGAAGAACCACGCTAATTGGAACGATCGTTGCTCCGATTGGTACCATGAACATGGACGGCTCAAACCATTCCTGTTCATAGAAAGGAATGAAAGTCCCAGGTATGACAAAGAACACAACAATAACAAAAACAAATAGAAGAACGAGGATAACAAATAGATACAAGATGATTTTATCGACTGTTGGTTCCTTATCTGGTGACTTCCTCCAAAATTTACTACTTTCAACCGCTTCTTTAAACTGCTCTTCACTTGCTGGGACAAGCGACTTGGCCCCACTGTAGAACAGTTTTTCAAATCCATAAACACTTCCGATAAAAACGAAAAGGATAGCGGCTAGATGGATAGGTGCCATCCACTCACTCAATCTAAAGGGCGCTAGCAAGGAACGAATCCAAATACCGATAATAGCAACTAGCAAGAAAATAAAGAAGACAACCCAAGGCCACTTGGATTTCTTTGAACTGATGGCACCGTCGGTTTCTGACGAGGCGCTAGATTCTGTCGCTAAAGCCTCTCTCGTCTTTGTGTTATAGTAGACGGATTGCTGGCATCCTTGGCCTATATAAATGATTTTTCTCATCTTACATTTCTCCCTCTTTCCCTCGGCTACCGTCCTGTAATGTCTCCATCAGCTCCTTGAACAATCGTTTGCGCGTTTTCATCCGAAAATCATAAACTATATATGTAAGAATACCAATCCCTAACATGTACATAATTAAAAATTGAAAATCAGAAACAGCCAGATAACGATAGGCTGAAAAAATCGTTATTAAAACAAAAATGTAGCCAACTACTGTCAACGCCCTTGATTTTCTCCTAAGTGTTTTGATATTGGCTTTTGTCAGCTGAACTTTTCTAAATCTATCTGTCTTCATGTTACGTCGGGTAGATTTGGCAAGGAGAATGGTCCCGAAAACCAAAAATAGAGACATCAGGATAAAGAAAATCAGATTGAAAGGGGAGGAGACATCTCCAAAGGTTTGGTTGAGCAACTTTGACAGCCGTTGCAAGGAATAGATTGCAATAGGGGCTGCAATGGCTGAATAATTCATGCCTTGTTTTGCACTGTAGAATACTTGATTCCCCAAATCATAATAGATAAAAGAGTCCTCCAGAGGGCCCTTACTGATTAAATTTTTTACACTTGTGTCCATCTTATTACCATTTCCTAAACTCAATACGGATGTTCAAACAAAGTCCTACTTTCTCTAAAAAGCATCGTGACAACAATTGCCAGCAGTCTAGCCGATTTTTAGCATTTGCCTTCCTAGAGAAAGAAAAGTTTATTAGTATTATAGCATGAACCCCCCAGAAAAGGGAAAATATCCCCGGCAGATACCATTGCTAAAGACAAGAAAGGATTCGTCATTTCATAAAAAAGCGGACAAGTCCGCATTCTAAAAACAGAATGCGAGCTTGTCCGCCTTTTCCTATGTCTCTAAAATAAATAATGTGTTTTCCTCGTTTCATCGTGCCAAGCGAATGCGGGTCACAATGCCGTCTGGGTCTATAAGATTCAACTCACTCGAATGTAACCACTTGATCGGTGCTTCTAGCTCTTGTGCTTGCTGAACGATGTCCAAGAGTTCTTCCTTGCTTTCGACCTCAAGGACATAGTAGGCCAAGCCTGGCAAGCCTTGCTCACGCGGAGCTAGCCCCTTTCCAGCCCATTCGTTGACAGCCAGGTGGTGATGGTACTGACCAGCCGCTATCCAACTAGCACTAGGAATGCTAAATTTATCCTCTAGTCCTAACACCTTTTGATAGAACTGACTTGCTGCGTGACTATCCTTAACCGATAGATGGATATGCCCCATTCTCGTCCCTTCAGCTAGGATAAAGGGATCTACCTTTTCCCCTAATTCATAGATGTCCTGTGCCGCAAGAGCCTCGGTCACACCGATAATGCGGCCGTCTTCTAGAATATCCCATGAAGACACTGGCTTATCACGGTAGAGTTCAATGCCATTTCCTTCCAAATCCTCTAGATAAATAGCCTCACTGTATCCATGATCTGCACCCCCGACCAGAGGAATCCGCAAATCACTTAGGTGTTTCAAGACATCTGCCAAGGCTTTTCGTGTCGGCAACAGAATCGCCAGATGGTAGAGCCCATAATGCTCCCTTACTTCGCCAGACTTTTCTGCCTGAATCAAGTGGACCAAGGCTTTTCTACCTAGTCCCAAAATCGCTTCTGCCTCCGTTTGCGATAAAATCTCCAAGCCAATAATCTGATGATAAAAAGCCGTTTGAGTCTTCAAATCCTTGACATTTAAAACCACCTCGGCTAGGTAAATGTGGCTTTGGTATGCGTAAGTCATAAGGTGTCTCCTTTTTGTTGTAACTTTATATATTACATTAATTATACACTATTGAGATAACATGTCAACGAAGACAACTCAAAAGAGCTGGAAACCAGCTCTTCTTTTTATTTTACAACAAGCTCGTAACGAGTTTTGCTAGTGAAAGTTTCCCCTGCTTTGAGAATGACTTGATCTTTGAGGTCACTATGAATAGCATCTGGTAAAGCCTGCGCTTCAAGGGCAATCCCATTGTGCTGAATCATTGGCTGACCAGCTATGATGACACTCTCATCCACAAAGTTTGCTGAGTAGACCACAAAGCAAGGAGCCTCTGTCTTGAAAAGTAGGAAGCGACCTGAGTTTTGGTCATAAAGAAAACCGGCATTGCCATGACCTGCAGGAAGAGCAAATGGGTGATCCAAACCAGATACCAACTGGATTTGCTCATCGTCCTCTGCAAAGATATTCTTCAACAAAGCACCATTGTAGATGTGTTTCACCACATCACGAGTAGCATCTGGAGTTTTTGCTGGCACACCGTCCGGAGCGATTGGGTAAATTCCCTCCGTATTTAGTTGGAAGACATGGCGGTCAATTGTCTGCGTGAAATCACCAGACAAGTTGAAGTAGCTGTGATTAGTTGGATTGACCAGCGTATCCTGATCTGTCGTCACCTTATAGCTGACTTCGTAGGCACCAGTTTCTTCCAAGTGATAGCTGATCCAAATCTTAAGATTACCAGGGAACCCTCCTGTACCGTCTGTACGCTCTGTGTAGAGGGTCAAGCCATGGTCGCTCACCTCGAACAATTCAAACAAGCTCGAATCCCAACCTGTTGAACCACTGTGGTTACAGTTGCTAGCGTTGTTGACTTCAAGATTATAGGTCTGACCATTGAGTTCAAATGTTGCACCTGCAATACGGCCCGCTACAGGACCTACACTTGCTCCATGCTTGGGACTATTTCCTACATAGCTATCAAAATCATCAAAGCCCAAAATCACATTGGCAAAATTCCCAGCCTTGTCAAGCGTGACATAGCGCAAGATGGTCGCACCATAGGTCATTATTTCTAGTTGGTAGCCACTGTCAGTCTCAAAGCGATAGGCTAAGACATCCTTGCCCTCATGATTTCCAAATACACGCTCTGTGTATGCTTTCATTCTTCTCTCCTTTGATCCATTTCTCTTAAGTAAACAAACCATAGAGAGTGTATTCACCATCTATGGTTGTAGTTTCTATTTTCAGAATCCTTTGTCACAAAACCTTAAGTATTTTCTTAACAAAAAGGGATTCTTCTATACTTGTTTTATGCTTCCACACGTTCTTTCCATGAAGTCGCTGTTGTTTGAAGAACCTTGTTGAGTTCGTCAATGTTCTCAAATCCAGTTGTGCGTAGCCATTCACGAGCTGCTACCTCACCGTCTTTGATGTAGGCTTCAACTGATCCAGCCCATGTTGCACGGCCACAAAGAACTCCGTTGAAGTTTGCGCCTGATTCGTGAGCAAAGACAAGTGTTTCTTGGAAGAGTTTAGCTGATACTCCCGCACTCAAGTAGATGTATGGCAAGTTGGTCGCTTCATCTTGTGCTTTGAAGAAGGCTGCTGCTTCTTCACGTGTATGAACGATTTCTCCATCACCAAAGCCTTCAACGTATTTGACGTTGACTGGAACTTCCACTTTCAAGACATCGATGTTGAAACGTGGGTCTGAGAAGACCTTCATAGCACCGATAACTTTGTGTGGTTTTACTTTGGCATATTCTGCAGAACCTGCGTCAGCGATTTTTTCATCGTAAGCGAGGATTTCAAGGAAGAATGGAATGTCTTCCGCCACACACTCAGAACCGATGCGTTCGATGTAGGCTTGTTTTTCTTGGTTGAGTTCGTCAGAGCTGTCTACATCGTAGTAAAGCAAGAATTTGACAGCGTCTGCACCTTGTTCTTTGATACGTTTGGCAGACCAAACATCCAAGCAGTCTGGCAAGCGTTTGGTGCTTGTTGTATCGTATCCTGTTTTCTCATAAGCAAGGAGAAGACCAGCATTGGCATCAAGCGCTTTTGTAGCTGGAAGTCCGTACTCAGGGTCAAGGAGCATTGATGATGCGTATTTGGTCAATTCATCTGCAACCAATACTTTAAGTTCTTCCATTTGAGCGACTGTTGGCTCTTCCGTTTGGTATTGAGCCATGAGGCGTTTCAAAGCACCACGTTGGTCAAAGGCAAGAGCTGAGATAATGCCGTTCTCGTCAGAGAGTTTTTGCAAGCAAGCTACTTTATTAGGACTTAATTGTAATTTACTCATAGACACTTCCTTATTTTTGATAGTCATGAATGATAACACCTTGTACCACACGGTTTACTGTACCTGTAGGAGACGGTGTATCTGGTTTGTTTTCCACTTTGAGCGAAGTCAAAAGGGCAAAGAGTTGGGCATAAACGATGTAAGGGAAGACATGGTAAATATCGTTCAAGACACCGCCACAACCAAGGGCTACTTCTTTGACATTTTCAAGACCAAAGGCTTGATCACTCAAAAGCACAACACGACGAGCAATGTGATCACCAGCAACTTCACGAACCAAGTCCAAGTCGTACTTGCGAGTGTAGTCTGACGTTGTGCCAAAGATCAAAACAACTGTATCTTCATTGATAAGAGATTTTGGACCGTGACGGAAGCCGACTGGACTTTCATACATAGTCGCCACCTGACCAGCTGTTAATTCCAAAATCTTGAGCTGAGCTTCATGAGCAAGTCCAAAGAAAGGACCAGCGCCCAGGTAGATAACACGGTTAAAGTCGAGGTCAACCAGTTCTTTAACATCTGCTGCATTGTCTAGAACTTTACGCGCAAGGCTAGTCACAACTTCAAAACGTTGAGCTTTCACAGCAAATTCTGTAGGATCAAAGACCAAGAGAGCTGTCAACATCATAGACGTAAAGCTAGAAGTCATGGCAAATCCAGCGTCATTGGAAGCAGCCGGTTGCAAGAGCAAAAGATTGCGGTCATCGCCATGAGCTTGAAGAGCCAATTTCCCTTCTGCAGCACATGTAATGGTCACTTGATAGAGGTCATCAACCAAGGCTTTAGCCAAATCAACGGTTGCCACACTTTCAGGTGAATTACCGCTACGAGCAAAGGATACAAGGACAGTTGCCACATCTTTTTTCAGATAGGTTTCTGGATTGGCAACAATATCTGTTGTCGCAATAGAATTGAAATTCCATTTGCGCTCGTCATAGACTTCCTTAAAGTAAGGCACCAAGGTATCTCCCACATAAGCAGAAGTCCCAGCACCTGTCAAGATAACCTTAATATAGTCATGTCTATCAGCGATATCTTGCAGAAAGGCTGCAATTTCTTCACATTTCGCTTGATAGGCTTCAAAAGCTTCTTTCCATACATCAGGCTGTTGGTAGATTTCACGAGTCGTGATTTCTGCACCCAGTTCAAGTAATTCTTCTTTTGTGTAATTTAGCATAGAGTTCCTCTAATCTATTGTTGTTTCATTCCTATTGAAAATATGGGAATGGGAGTGACTCCCATTCCCATGTATATTCTATATAAGATGCTCTAAGTCACATCTTATTCATCTTCGTCATCATCAAAGCCCGCTAACAGATCGTTGACTTTTACGATGCTTTCTGCAGCACGACTCTTATAGTCCGCATCCATGCCAGTTAGGCTTGCATTGATAAATTCAATGACCATCGGAAGGTTCATTCCTGCATAAAGTTCAATGTCACGACCTTCCATAATCAAACGGCTCACCACGTTACATGGAGTTCCACCAAGAAGATCCGCAAAGACTAGGAAATCATCCAATCCTTCAACAGCAGCTTCAAATTTAGCAGTAAATTCTTCTGGTCCATCTTCTGGAAGAAGAGCAACCGCATGAATGTTGTCTTGTGGTCCCATAATCATTTCTGTGCTACCTTTAAGTTCTTCACAGAAACGACCGTGGCTCACTAAAATCAATGATTTAGTCATAAATTATGCGCCCATTCCAAGTGCAAATTTACCAAAGGCAGAAAGAGCCAAGGCAAGCACGATAATGATACCGATAGCTTTTGTAGAGTTCATACCTTTCTTACCAAGCAACCAGAAGATAAATGCAGTGAAGATTGCTGGAAGCAAACGTGGGAAGATTGAGTTCAAGATGTCTTGGAAGTCAATCATCTTTTCACCGATTGGTAATTTGTATGAAATTTCAAAGTTGATCATTGTTGCTACAAGAGCACCCATCATGAATACACCAAGTACAGATGCAGCTTCAATCAAAGCTGTCAAAGTACTTTGCATGTTGTTGATAAGGTTAACCCCTTCTTTGTATGCAAATTCCAACTGTTTCCAACGGAAGATGTCATACGCTACTGCAACTGCAATCCAAAGGAAGATACCCCAAGGTTGACCAGCAATAGCCATTGTTGCAGCGATAGATCCCATGATAGCAGGTACAAGTGAACCAAAGATAGTATCTCCAAGAGGAGCGAATGGTCCCATCAAACCTGTCTTGATACCGTTAACCGCATCTTTTGAACCAACGCCATCTTTTTCTTCCATAGCAAGGTCAAAACCAGCGATAATTGTGTGGAAGAATGGTGAAGTGTTGAAGAATTGAGTATGAACTTTCATCATTTCTTTCAACTCAGGAGTTCCATCTCCATACATTTTACGCAATTGTGGCAAGATCATGTAAAGGTAACCTGATGCTTGCATACGTTCGTAGTTCCATCCCAATTGGAAAGTGAACAAGCTACGTTTGTTAATTTGATTAAAATCTTCTTTTGTTAATTTGTAATTAGAATTCGTCATCTTCAATTTCCCCACTTTCTGATGGTGTAGAAGGTGCTGCTACAGCTACTTTTTGGCTGTTCTTAAAGTGAACAACCGCAAGGAAGATACCTACGATAGAGATACCGATCATAGACAATCCTTTGAAGTTGTTAACAAAGCCAATTTTTTCAGCAACTTCAGCAGGAAGAGTGCCAATGATTCCAGCAACTGCTCCACCAAGACTTGTTACGTTTGAGTAAAGAACAGTCAACATAGCTGTCAAACCGAATCCCATAGCAAGGTAGTGAAGGTTACGTTTAACTGGAAGGTAACGAAGCAAGATTGCAAATCCAAGACCTGGAAGCATACGACCTGCAAGTGTCAAACCGTCTGCAACCCATTGGTATTCTTTAACAAGGTTTACAACACCTTGTACGAATTCTCCACCAAAAGCAAGAGCGAAGAATACTGGAAGGGCGCGTGAAAGAGCCCATGGAATCGCACCAAGTAGGTAGTTGCGTTCGATTCCTTTGTAGTCAAAGCGTTCAATCGCAGCGTCAATACGGTGTGCGAAGAATGTAGTAGTCATACGACCAAGTACGTCGAAGTAAGTCAAAAGTGCTGCTACTGGTACAGCGATTGTTGTAATCGCAAGATCTGTATCAATACCTTGAGAGATAGAGAATGCTGTTGCAAGAACCGCACCAGAAGTTGCGTCGATACGAGAAGCACCACCAAAGGTACCAACCCCGAGAACGAACAACTGCAAGCTACCACCGATAAACAAACCAGTTGTCACATCTCCCATGATCAAACCAGTAATGAAACCAGCGAATACAGGGGAACCTGCAGATGAAACGATTGTCAACTCATCACAGATTTGATAAGCTGAGTACAAAGTGAGAAGTAAAATTTGCCACGGTTGTATCATAACAATGACCTCCTAAAAATTTTTTCCTATTTTAATAAGCTCAAAAAGTCTGAAACTGGATCATTTGGAACCATTTGAGCAGTGAGTTTCACACCTTTTTCTGCTAGTTTGTGGAAATCTTCCACATCCTTGTCTACCACGTTGATAGAACGTGTGATAGAGCGAGTTTCTGGTGTTTGAGACATATTGCCAACGTTGAGTGTTTCAAGCGGAACACCTGCTTCGACCAAACCAAGGAAACGGTCTGGTTTACGTGCAACGATAAAGAGACGTTGGCTATCGTATTTACCAGCAAGGATATTTACTGCTGCTTTCTCAACTGGCAAGATACTGAGTTTCACACCTGGTGGTGTCGCAAGTTTCAAACCACTCTTTTCAATATCGTTGTTAACAACTTCGTCGTCTACAACCATAATGCGTGAAACATTTAGTTTTCCAGCCCAAAGATTGGCTACTTGACCGTGGATCAAACGTCCATCGATACGGCATCCTACAATTGTCATAAGTTTTCCCCCTTTATGTGTTTTAGTGTAGGTTTACGAGTTAAATGAATCTCTTCTTTATATTCGCCCTCAGTTTCAAAGATGATGATGCGGTTAGCACCTTCCTTGAGATAGCTATGAGGGATATAAAGTGAGAGGGTCGGGCCGACGTTCCAGAAACGTCCTAAGTGACGCCCGTTGACAAAGGCAACTCCCTTACCAAACTCAGACAAGTCTAAGTAGGTATCCTTCGGCTCTTCAACAGTAAAGTCGAAAGCGTAAAAGGCTGGTTGTCCTTCTGTCCATCCTTTTGAAAAATCAATCTTCTCAGGATTATCCAGTGGCAGTGGATATTGTTTCCAATTCAGTAAGAAATGTAGATCCTTGCAGACACCTGTTCGAATTCCTTTACGCTGCGTATCTGCCAAAAACTTATGTCCGTAGTTGACACGCCCCATATTTTCAATCAAGATGTCAATCTCTGAAAAGCCTTCTCGGTTGCCTTGACAGTAGATGTCTTCGCCAATCTCTGTCTGGTATTGAGTAGCAATCCATTGACCATCTACAAAGAGTTGAGCTCGGTCACGTCCATCGATGATACGGAGACGTTCCTCTTCTGCATCCCAACTTGCCTCCGTGCGGTAGAGAAGGTAGCCATAACTTTGACCAAGTTCTTCCATCGCTTTTGGATAGAGGCTTTCAGTAGGACTAGAGAGATTATCCAGGGTTTCAAACAAGGAAACTTTTTCGACCAATGGAATGGACCCTATCTCCATGCTTTCCTTATAGAGTGGTTCCAACTGTGGATACTCTGGGAAGTGGGTTGCCATCATCTTCTTGACTGCTAAGTATTTAGCAGTTGGATTTCCTTCTTCATCGAGAAGGGCATCATAGTCGTAAGATGTGACTTGCGGCAAATCCAGAGTTCCTCGAGCCGAGCAACCATTCATGAAACCAAAGTTTGTACCACCATGGAACATGTAAAGGTTGATAGAGCCTTGCTCCAATACCTCTCGAACAGCTTCTGCCAATTCTTTAGGATCACGAGTGATGATGGGTTCTTTCCAACGGTTGAACCAACCATCCCAGAATTCCATACACATGAGGGGCCATTTCTTGCCATGCTCATCAAAGAATTCCTGCATCTGTGAAAAGTTGTACGGAGCTTTAGAACCGAAGTTTCCTGTCACAAAGAGATCGTCTTCGATCAAGGTTCCGGCTTTCAGAGTAGCCCTCCATGGGCCATCTGAAGTAAAGAGTGGGCAATCAATCCCTCGGTCTTCCATCAATTTCCGAATTGCTCGTAGATAAGACTTATCTTCTCCATAAGAGCCATATTCATTTTCGACTTGCATCATAAGAATGTTTCCACCATTATCCAACAAGCGAGGCACAAGCCTTGGCAATAATTGGTCATAATAGCGAGCAACAGCCTCGATGTAGGCCGGGTCGGACGAGCGAATTCGCATGTCCTTTGTCAAGAGCCAAGCCGGCAAGCCACCAAATTCCCATTCCGCACAGATAAATGGAGACGGGCGTACAATGGCATAGAGACCTAGATCTTGTGCAATTTGAAGAAATCTCTCCAAATTTCTGGCACCTTCAAAATCAAACTCCCCTTCAACAGGTTCGTGTAAATTCCAAGCCACATAGGTCTCGACTGTATTAAAGCCAAGCGCCTTTAAGTTATAGAGAGAATGATACCAATCCTCTGCTGGAATCCTAAAATAATGAATGGCGCCGGACAAAATCTTGAACGGTTTTCCGTCTAAATAGAAATCGTCCTCAATTTTAAATCTGGTCATGTTATTACCTCTGACGAATTAAGTTTGCGCTTTCATTTATTATAATATTAACTATAATCAAATCTTTTGCATTTGTCAATAGGTTTTAGAAAATTATTTAAAATTTTTCTATTTTTTTACTTACTGTTTACCGAAATTATCTAAAAATAGCATGAAAACGATCTTTTTATGTATGATAATTCACAAGAACATCAAATGAATTTTTTTACATGTAAAATAACATTTTTAGTCTATTATTTTAATTTTTTGACCTTAATACTACTCTTTTCTCTATATTTGTGGTAAAATCAAAATTGGAGAAAGAGAATCGAGGTGAAATTTATGGCTATTCCTAAATACCAATATATTAAAGATGAATTAAAAAACAAAATCATCTCTGGTCAATTTGCAAGTGGAGATAAATTTTATACAGAAGCCGAATTGATCGCGATGTACGATGTGAGTTCAATCACAGTTGTTCGTGCCTTGAACGACCTTGCTAAAGACGGCTACATTGTCCGCCAACAAGGTAAAGGTACTTTCGTTTCACGTGCCCGCAAGCACAAACTCGTTGAGTTTTCAGATGTCGAAATCTTTGAAACAAAAGACGATAAAGTTACTGTCCTTTCTATCGAGCGCGGAAACAAACTTGAATATTTAGATAAACTTGGACTACGTGGAGATCAATTCTACTATAAGATTGAACGTATTCGTCAGACAAACGACGTAACATACATCTACCACACATCTTATATTCCTGAGCAATACATCAATGCCAACTATCCAAATCTTGATTATTATAGCTCTATCTATACACGTTTCAAATTGGATTACCGCATTCACATGAGTGATGAACATTTTGAGGAAATCAACGAAATTGCATTCCCAACACCAGAGCATGCTGCTTCTGTACTCGGAATCGATACACAATTCCCAACTGTCTTCCAAACAAAGACTACAAAACTTGAGGCCACTGGCCAAGTCCTTGCCTATAGTGAAACTTATAAGCGAGCAGACTACTACAAAATCAAATTCATCTCATGTAACCGAGGTCATTAAGAAAAAGCCTGAGCCTAGCTCAGGCTTTTTCTATATTCATTATAGCACGAGAAATAAGTTGTGAAAACGCTATGAAGGTCTCTTATTTAATTAGTAGCATTTTTACTAAAAACAAGGTAAATTTCCGTTTGGTTTTTCCTCGGTTTTATCCCTTATTAGCAAATTTCTCCTAAATCTTATGATTTCCTCTATTTATTATAGTTCTTATATAAACCCACTTGACATTTTACTCCTTAGATAATAAAATAAAATTGGTTTTATGTAAACGCTATCATATATGATAATAACAAGGAGGTTTTGTCATGAAACTAGAAAAGAAACAGCGCTTCTCCATCCGTAAATACGCGGTTGGGGCAGCTTCTGTACTTATAGGATTTGCTTTTAGCGCCCAAGTCGTATCTGCCGACGGGATTACTCCAGCTCCAACAGCTGAAAAAACTGTCCAAACGATTCAGGAGAGTCCACAAGCAGTCAAAGAAGCTGTAGACTCTAAGGCCCCAGAAAAACTGGAAGAAAAGGCTGAAGAACCTGTAAAAGAGGAGATCAAAGAAGACACGGAGGCTCCTCATACAGTTGCTCCAAAAACGGAAGAAACAACTGCACCAGCTGTGACAGAAAATGCTAGTCCTACTCCGACTACTGAGAAAGAAAGTCCTGCTCCAACTGAAGTTCCTGCAGAAAACTCTCCTTCAGAAAAGAAAAATGAAGCAGCCACACCTGCAGTAACCACACCTGCAGTAGCCACTCCTAGTACGGAACGAGCAGCTCAGGTAAATGAAAAACTGGCTAAACGAAAAATGATCTCAATTGATGCTGGACGCAAGTACTTCTCGCCTGAGCAACTCAAAGAAATCATCGACAAAGCTAAACACTATGGTTATACTGATCTTCATTTACTAGTTGGAAATGATGGCATGCGTTTCATGCTGGACGACATGACGATCAAAGCCAATGGCAAAACCTATGCAAGCGATGATGTCAAACGTGCACTCGAAAACGGAACCAATGCCTACTACAAGGATCCAAACGGCAACCATTTGACAGAGAGTCAAATGACGGACTTGATCAACTATGCTAAAAACAAAGGCATTGGTCTCATCCCAACTGTAAACAGCCCTGGTCACATGGATGCGATTTTGCATGCCATGAAAGAACTAGGCATCCAAAAACCGAACTTCAACTACTTTGGTAAGGAATCTGCTCGTACCGTTGACCTTGATAACAAAGAAGCTGTTGAGTTTACCAAAGCCCTGATCGACAAGTATGCTGCATACTTTGCTGGCAAATCTGACATCTTCAACATCGGACTAGACGAGTACGCCAATGATGCTACAGATGCCAAAGGCTGGAGCGTTCTTCAAGCCTATAAATGGTATCCAGAAGATGAATTCCCAGACAAGGGTTATGATAAATTTATCGCCTACGCTAATGACCTTGCTCGCATCGTCAAATCTCACGGCCTCAAACCAATGGCTTTTAACGACGGTATCTACTACAATAGCGACACTAGTTTTGGAACCTTTGACAAAGACATCATCGTTTCTATGTGGACTGGTGGATGGGGCGGATACGACGTCGCTTCTTCTAAACTTCTAGTTGAAAAAGGCCACCAAATCCTTAATACCAACGATGCTTGGTACTACGTCCTCGGACGAAATGCCGATGGCCAAGGCTGGTACAACCTCGACCAAGGACTCAATGGTATCAAGAACACTCCAATCACTTCTGTACCAAAATCTGATGGGGCTACTATCCCGTTCATCGGAGGTATGGTAGCTGCTTGGGCGGATACCCCATCTGCACGCTATTCACCATCACGCCTCTTCAAACTCATGCGTAGCTTCGCAAATGCCAATGCTGAATACTTCGCAGCTGACTATGAGTCTGCTGAGCAAGCCCTGAAAGAAGTGCCAACAGACCTTAACCGCTATACTGCAGAAAGTGTCGCAGCTGTCAAAGAAGCTGAAAAAGCCATTCGCTCACTCGATAGCAACCTCAGCCGTACCCAACAAGACACCATTGACCAAGCAATCGCAAAACTCCAAGAAGCTGTCAGCAATTTGACCTTCACACCAGAAGCTCAAAAAGAAGAAGATGCGAAACGCGAAGTTGAAAAACTTGCCAAGAACAAGGTAATCTCAATCGATGCTGGACGTAAGTACTTCACGCTCGACCAACTCAAACGCATCGTAGACAAGGCGAGCGAACTCGGCTACTCTGATGTGCATCTTCTCCTAGGAAATGATGGGCTTCGCTTCCTCCTTGATGACATGACCATCACAGCTAACGGAAAAACTTATGCAAGCGATGATGTCAAGAAGGCTATCATCGAAGGAACAAAAGCTTACTACGATGATCCAAACGGAACCACTCTTAGTCAAGCTGAAATCACTGAATTGATCGAGTACGCAAAATCAAAAGGCCTCGGACTCATCCCAGCGATCAACAGCCCAGGTCACATGGATGCCATGCTCGTCGCTATGGAAAAACTTGGAATCAAGAATCCTCAAGCCAACTTTGACAAGGTCTCCAAAACAACCATGGACCTTGAAAACGAAGAAGCTATGAACTTTGTTAAGGCCCTCATCGGCAAGTACATGGACTTCTTTGCAGGCAAGACTAAGATTTTCAACTACGGTACGGACGAATATGCCAATGATGCCACCAACGCTCAAGGCTGGTACTACCTCAAATGGTATGGACTCTATGGCAAGTTTGCTGAGTACTCTAACACCCTTGCTGCCATGGCCAAAGAAAGAGGCCTTCAACCAATGGCCTTCAACGATGGTTTCTACTATGAAGACAAGGATGATGTTGAGTTTGACAAGGATGTCATCATCTCTTACTGGTCTAAGGGATGGTGGGGCTATAACCTTGCAACGCCTCAGTACCTAGCAAGCAAAGGCTATAAACTCCTCAATACCAACGGAGACTGGTACTACGTCCTAGGCAATCACAAACCAGACGAAGCCTACCCACTATCAAAAGCACTTGAAAACTCTGGCAAAGTACCATTTAACCAGCTTGCTTCTACCAAGTATCCAGAAGTAGACCTTCCAACCGTCGGAAGCATGCTTGCTATCTGGGCAGACAAACCAAGTGCCGAGTACAAGGAAGAAGAAATCTTTGAACTCATGACTGCCTTTGCAGACCATAACAAAGACTACTTCCGCGCTAACTACAATGCCCTCCGCGAGGAGCTTACTCAAATCCCTGCAAACTTGGATGGATACAGCAAGGAAAGCTTGGAGGTCTTAAATGTAGCTAAAGAAGCTCTCAACTACAACCTCAACCGTAACAAACAAGCCGAGTTAGATGCTCTCGTAGCCAAACTCAAGGCAGCCCGCCTAGGCCTTAAACCAGCAGCAACCCACTCAGGAAGCCTCGATGAAAACGAACTAGCTGCCAATGTCGAAACCAAACCGGAACTCATCACAAGAGCAGAAAAGATTCCATTTGAAGTTATCAAGAAGGAAAATCCGAACCTCCCAGCCGGTCAAGAAAAGATCATCACACCAGGTGTAGAGGGCGAACGCACTCATTACATCTCTGTCCTTACTGAAAATGGTAAACAAACAGAAACGGTTATAGATAGCCAAGTAACCAAAGAACCTGTGACCCAAGTGGTTGAAATCGGCGCCCCTATTACTCACAAAGGGGATGAACACGGTCTTGCTCCAGCCGCAGAAACAAAACCAAGACTGGATATCCAAGAGGAAAAGATTCCGTTCACTACCGTAACACGTGAAAATCCACTCTTGCTCAAAGGGAAGACTCAAGTCGTTACTAAAGGCGCTAACGGTCATCGCAGCCATTACTACTCTGTAAGCACTAGTGCTGACGGTAAGGAAGTGAAAACTCTTGTAGATAGCCTTGTGACTCAAGAAGCAGTGACCCAAGTTATTGAAGTCGGAACCCTTGTAACCCATGTAGGAGACGAACACGGTCTTGCTCCAGCCGCAGAAACAAAACCAAGACTGGATATCCAAGAGGAAAAGATTCCGTTCACTACCGTAACACGTGAAAATCCACTCTTGCTCAAAGGGAAGACTCAAGTCGTTACTAAAGGCGCTAACGGTCATCGCAGCCATTACTACTCTGTAAGCACTAGTGCTGATGGAAAAGAAGAAAGAACGCTTGTCAATAGCGTGGTAACACAGGAAACGGTCGCTCAGGTGGTCGAAGTCGGCACTGCCGTTGAGAAAGCTGAGCAAACTGCACCAACTACTGCCAAAGCAGATGAAAAACAACTCCCTGCAACAGGAAGTCAAGACTCTGCAGGCTTGGTCGCAGCAGGACTCATGGCGACTCTAGCATCCTACGGACTGACTAAGAGAAAAGAAGATTAACCCCCTTCGACAAGCATACAAAAAAGCGAGATTCAATCTCGCTTTTTATTGTTAGGATTAATCACCAAGTCCGATACGTTCAAAGATATCATCCACTCGTTTAGTGTAGTATGCAGGGTTGAAGATTTCGTCGATTTCCTCTTGTGTAAGGCGCGATGTCACTTCTGGATCTGCTTCGAGAAGCGGTTTGAAGTCTACTTGGTTGTCCCAAGAGTGGGCTGTTTTTGGTTGCACCAAGTCGTAGGCTTGCTCACGGGTCATGCCTTTTTCAATCAAGGTCAACATAGCACGTTGGCTAAAGATAAGACCAAAAGTAGAGTTCATGTTGCGGATCATGTTTTCTGGGAAGACCGTCAAGTTCTTGACGATATTTCCAAAACGGTTGAGCATGTAGTCAATCAAAATGGTCGTATCCGGTGTGATGATACGCTCAGCTGATGAGTGAGAAATATCACGTTCGTGCCAGAGAGCAACGTTTTCATAGGCCGTCACCATGTGACCACGGATAACACGCGCCAGACCTGTCATGTTCTCAGAACCGATCGGGTTACGTTTGTGAGGCATTGCTGAAGAACCTTTTTGCCCCTTGGCAAAGAACTCTTCCACTTCACGTTGCTCAGATTTCTGCAAACCACGGATCTCAGTCGCCATACGCTCGATAGAAGTCGCGATGCTGGCAAGAACTGCAAAGTACTCAGCATGAAGGTCACGAGGAAGGACCTGGGTAGAGATTTCTTGGGCACGGATACCCAATTTGTCGCAGACGTATTTTTCAACGAATGGTGGGATGTTGGCAAAGTTCCCAACCGCACCAGAAATCTTACCAGCTTCCACACCTGCAGCCGCATGCTCGAAACGCTCGATGTTGCGTTTCATTTCACTATACCAAGTTGCCAATTTAAGACCAAAAGTTGTTGGCTCCGCATGCACACCGTGGGTACGACCCATCATGATGGTGAACTTGTGCTCCTTGGCCTTATCAGCGATGATGTTTGTGAAGTTTTCAAGGTCACGACGAATGATATCGTTGGCCTGCTTGTAGAGGTAACCGTAGGCAGTATCTACCACGTCAGTAGAAGTCAAACCATAGTGGACCCACTTGCGCTCTTCGCCAAGCGTCTCAGAAACCGCACGCGTGAAGGCAACCACATCGTGACGCGTCTCTTGCTCAATCTCTAAAATACGGTCGATGTCAAAGTCCGCTTTCTCGCGAATCAAAGCCACATCTTCCTTAGGGATTTCCCCCAACTCAGCCCATGCCTCGTCAGCCAAGATTTCCACCTCAAGCCAAGCACGGTATTTATTTTCTTCACTCCAAATGTTCGCCATCTCAGGGCGAGAATAACGTTCGATCATTTTGTCTCTCCTTCCCTAATTAAATTAATAAAAATCTTTCTTAATGTAACTTCTACATCCCAATCCTTAGAGACAATCAATTCAATAACCCCTTCATTTATATTTTCCTTTAAATTACTTAACATATCATGTACATCTGCTTCAAATGTTGAACCTGGTTCTGTCTTTGAAATACAGTATTCTTTAAATTTGTCAAAACTACCAGCATTAAATGCATTATCGAACTTCAAAGAGTAATTTTCTCGACTAATCTGATCAAATTCTATATGATACTGTTTCTTAACTGTATTAAGAATCGTTAAAAGTTTCTCATCCCTTTTTTTGAAAGAATCTAACTGATTTTCAAACAGTGCTAATTCTAGTGGCGTCCCCACTTTATTCTCACGAAATTCAACTAGTTTAACATGCTCGAATAATTTATCACCATTGAAGTTAGAGTCGAAAGTAAAAGCATTGCTTCTTAAATATTTAACTAACCAAAGCACTGGAACATCAATTATGTTGTCTTCAGAATCCGTAATTATTTGATCAACTTCTCTTAAAATTTCTTCACAATGATCGTCTTGACAAGAAATAAATAATTTTAAAATCTTACCTGAAAGAATTTTATTCCCACCAATATTTATCAGAATTTCTTTCATACGGTCATAAAGATACTTATGCTCCCCTTTATGATTAATATTAAGTGGTTCGTAGTATGCACCATCTAAGTAATTATGACTTTCACATGTAAATTTCTTTTCACATTCAGCCAGCAAACGATGCTGTATAAAATTTGAATATAGATCTTCAGTTACACTATATGATAACGAACAATGGTAATTCGGATTTAATTTTTGCAATGCACCATCGTTTAAATCTTTCAATGCATGGTCACTAAATATCAAATCTTCAGCTGCAGTTTGTAAAATAGAATCTTCATCTATCATCTCAGTTCTAAGACTATCTTTAATTTCATCAAGTTGATTTCTTATATCATGGTTATAAATCTTCAATTTAATTCTTACACTATCAGCCGTTGGTCGTTCATCAGCTCTATAGCTCATCATCATATCAACTAGATTATCCAACTCAAATAAATATGGATAATATTGTTCAATATGCCGATAGTCAGAACCTGCTGGATTTTCACCAGTAAAACACTCATTAATAATTAAACCTAAAGAATAGATATCCGAGGCAAAAGTAATAGTGAGAGCATCACCCTCTATTTTTTGTTCAGGAGAAAGGTAATTTCTATTAACTAGTAGGTCATCTGCGACTGTCAGTCCAGCGTCCTCAAAATGTGCAATACCAAAGTCACTTAAAACAAGGTGATATCCATTAATTAATACATTTTCTGGTTTAATATCTCTATGGATAATCCTCTTGTCATGTGCAGCATTCACTGCTTTTATTAATTGAATTAATAAATCCAATCTTTGTAAGGGAGAATAATCTTCACGATGATTAATTACATCTCTCAGAGTTTGGGGAAAATAATCCATGACTGCATAAAAGAATTTTGTTTTAACTTCTTCGTCTTTAGGAAATTCTCCATAATTATCATAACGAATAATATTAGGATGATTGTTGTTTAAACAAAAGTCAAGATCTTGCTTTAATCTATCAATTTTAACTTTATTTGCTCGACCACTGGAAGTTGGTAGTTGCATAATTTTTACAGCTTTTTCTATCCCAGTATTATCAGTTGCTAAAACTACTACACCCTGACCACCCTGACCTAGAATTCGAATAAAACTAAAATTATTAGATTCCAAAATTTCATCAATGCTAAATCTCTTTTTGAGATTTTCAATAGCTTCATCAGTTAAATTCATAACCTCACTCCTCCTCAAATTCTTCTTTTCCAATCCATACAGATGGGTAGTGATCTAGTGTGGTCAAATACGTATCTAACGGTAGATTATAGATAGCTATATAGTTTTCAGGAAATTGTGCAACTAGCTCTTCATACTTAGCTTTCACTTTTTCGTGGTCGCTACTAGCATACAAGACTTCGACGACTGCTCCAGTCTTATCCTTTTCCACAAATGCGTTAACGATGATTTGAATCATAGTCTTCTCCTAAAAATCTATCCCTTCCCCAAACTCATCCACACTATCCGGCGCATCACTAAACAAAGTCACATGCCCTACCCTACGGTTATGCTTGTCTTCTATAATCATTTATTTACCGCCCACTCCGCTGCTTTCTCTGCATGAATCACTGTTGTGTCATAGAGAGGCAGGTCAGTGTCGGATTGCTTGACGAGGAGACCAATCTCGGTACACCCCAAGATAACAGCTTCTGCGCCTGCTTTTTTCAATTCATCTATAGCGGCAAGATAAGTCTGCTTTGAGCTTTCTTTGATATCTCCTAGACAGAGCTCGTCATAAATGATTCGATTAACCTCTGTAATGCCAGCTTGATCTGGAATCAGCACTTCTAACCCAGACTCTATTAATTTCTCCTTGTAAAAATCTTGAGTCATGGTGTACTTGGTCCCTAGGAGGCCGACTTTTTGAATACCGTCAGCCAACAAGGCCTGCGCAGTTGCCTGCGCAATATGCAAGATTGGAATCGTAATCTTTTCTTGTATCTGCGGAGCAACCTTGTGCATGGTGTTGGTACAAATAACGATGAAATCCGCACCTGCTTGCTCCAAGCGCTGAGCAATATCTGTCAAAAGTTGACCGCTTTTCTCCCAGTCTCCAACTGCCTGATAATGCTCAATCTCTGCAAAATCAACACTATAAAGTAGAATCTTAGCAGAATGCAGACCACCCAGCTCTTTTTTGATGGTTTCGTTGATGATTTGGTAGTAAGATGTGGTGCTTTCCCAACTCATACCACCAATCAGACCGATAGTTTTCATAGGCTAATTAAACTCCTCCTTGCTTATCACAACCGACGGATAGTGTGGCAAGCTACTTAGATCTGTATCCAATGGCAAATCATAGATAGCCAGATAATTGTTTGGATATTGAATCTTTAATTCCTGATACTGACTTTTACTTTTTCATGGTCGACACTGGCAAAGAGCACTTCCACAACGGCGATTTCTTTTCCTTCCTCCACAAAAGCGTTTACGATTATTTGAATCATAAACTGGTCTCCATTTAACTTTAAAGATTATCATTTTTTGAGTCTTCATGTATAGAAAATTCAAATGAAATTCTCTCAGGATGTCTAGGCAGTCCGTAACTACTCAGATAATCCTTAACTTCCTTCACGGAACAAGAATATTCTAAGAATAGCTGATTGCCTGCTCTCTCTAAAATATGAATCCCCTCTCTATCCGCAATCTCTGGAACAATCAAATCGTCCGTATAAGTCAGTGTTACGGTCGTTATTTCATCATCTGGCAATTCATCAAATTCTTCTGTCATTTCAAAAATCAATCCCCTCACCAAATTCAACCACACTATTCGGCATATCACTAAACAAAGTCACATGTCCCATCTTGCGGTTGTGCTTTGCTTCTATTTTACCATACAGGTGGAGGTGGGCGCTTGGATTTTCTGTGACATATGTTTCTGCGGCCTCGACATGCTGGCCGAGGACATTGAGCATGACAGCAGGTGCATGTAGTTTGATGGCTGGCAATGGTGCTCCCAGAACACCTAGAATATGGGTATCAAACTGAGAGAAGTCGCAGGCTTCGATTGAATAGTGACCAGAGTTATGTGGGCGTGGGGCAATCTCATTGACAATGATGTTATCAGCGGTCGCAAACATTTCCACGCAAAGGGTTCCAGACAAGTTGAGTTGTTCAGCGATTCGTACTGCCATGGCTTTGGCTTTGGCAGCTAGACTTTCTGAAATGCGGGCTGGTACGATGGTCTTAGACAGGATATTGTTGCGGTGGATATTTTCCTGAACTGGGAAAACCGTCACGTCCTTGCCATTTCCTGACACGATGACAGAGATTTCAAGGTCAAAGTTGACAAATTCCTCCAAAACACAGTCTGCTGAGTCAGCTAGCGCATAGGCTTCTTCCAAGTCTGCTTCCGAGCGAATGACTTTTTGTCCATGCCCATCGTAGCCACCAGTCGCAGTCTTTAGGACATAATTTTTAGAAAGATCAATATCTGCCAAGTCTTGACTAGAAGTCACAACCTTGTAGGGTGCCACAGTGACTTGTGCCTTGTTTGAGAGAAAGTCCTTTTCAAAGATACGATTTTGAGAAATGCGGAGCAGGTCTGTTCCTTGAGGGAGTTGTCCTTCCTCTATAACCGCATCCAAACCGTCAGCATCCACATTTTCAAATTCATAAGTGAGAACATCACAGCGATTTGCCAACTGACGAAGAGCCTCTACGTCGTCGTAAGGAGTCACGATGATTTCCGCCACACGAGAGGCTGGGCAATCCGCCGCAGGATCCAGCGCGATGACCTTGTGTCCCATGTAGATAGCAGAAATGGCCATCATCTGACCCAGCTGACCACCACCGATAATTCCGATTGTTTTAGATGAGCTCATTTGTCGACTCCTCTGCGATTTTTCCTTGTTCTTCTGAAAAATCTGCCAATGCTGTCGCGATAGCCTGATCCTCTACTGACAGGAGACGGAGGGCAAAGAGGGCTGCGTTGGTCGCCCCTGCTTCACCGATAGCCATTGTCGCTACAGGCACACCACCCGGCATCTGTACGATAGAGTAGAGCGAGTCCACGCCACTAAGAGCACGAGATTTGACGGGCACACCAATGACTGGAAGGGTTGTTTTAGCAGCTACCATACCTGGCAAATGGGCTGCGCCACCCGCACCAGCGATGATGACCTTGATACCGCGACTACGTGCTTCCTCCGCATGTCTAAACATGAGGTCTGGTGTACGGTGGGCAGAGACAACTTTTTTTTCGTAGACTACACCGAAGCGGTCTAGGACTTCTGCGGTTTTTTGCATGGTTGCCCAGTCGGATTTTGAGCCCATGATGATGGAAATTACTGGTTTCATTTCTTCTCCTTTTTTAATAATCGTCTAATGTAGTGCGGACGTAAGCGACCGCCTATGACGTTCCATTACTAAAACTGGAGCCTGAGTCTCCAGTTTTCCGCTCCTAGTAGCTTTGCTACTAGGAGTTCCACTACTGCGACGATTATCCTATAGTGGCTCGCTTTCGCTCGCCATGAAAAATTTAGTAGCTGTTAATCTTTTATGGCCTTGCTTCCGATATCTGTTCGGTAAAAGAGGCCTTCTGTATTTTGTTTGTCAAGTTCCTTGTAGATGGTGTCTTGGGCTTCTTTGACGGTGTCTGCTGTGGTGACGAGCATATAGACACGTCCACCGTTTGATAGCAGTGCTCTGCTATTTTCCGCAAACTTAGCCCCTGCATAGTAGGTGATGATATCACCCTCTGTCTTAGCTGGCAATTCAACACCTTTTTCATAGTCAAGCGGGTAACCGTTTGATGCGACAACCACACCCAGCGTCACACCCTCGTCTGTCCAGGTAATGGTTGGCTCCTTGCTATCGAGAATATCCTTGATATTTTGCGCAAAGTCAGATGTCAAACGAGGCAAGATAATCTGAGTTTCGGGATCTCCAAATCGAGCGTTGAACTCGATGACCTTAGGTCCATCAGCTGTCAAGATAAGCCCCGCGTAAAGGACACCAAGATACGGACGACCTTCTTTAATCATCCCTTCAAGGACTGGCTTGACAATGGTGTCAACCGCCGTATCAACCACGCTCTGTGGCAAGTGTGGAACTGGCGCATATGCACCCATCCCACCCGTGTTAGGCCCTTTGTCGCCGTCATAGGCACGTTTGTGATCCTGAGCTGTTGGCATGATGTAGAACTTGTCCCCATTAACAAAGGCAAAGAGAGAAAATTCCTCACCTTCAAGAAACTCCTCGATAATTACACGCGCACCTGAATCCCCGAATTTATTGTCCAAAAGCATCTCGTGAGCGGCTTCGACCGCTTGCTCGACTGTCTCAGCAACAACGACACCTTTCCCAAGCGCCAAGCCATCCGCCTTGACCACGATAGGAGCCCCCTGCTTTTCGATATAGGTCTTGGCTTCCTCAAAATCTGAGAATGTGCCATAGGCTGCTGTCGGAACGCCGTACTTGACCATGATTTCCTTAGCAAAATCCTTGGACCACTCCAACTCCGCTGCCAATCTTGTCGGACCAAAGGCTTTGAGACCAGCTGCATTGAAATCATCCACGATCCCAGCAGCAAGGGCATCGTCTGGCCCGATAAAGGTCCAAGCAATATTATTGGCTTTTGCAAACTCAATCAATTTAGAATGTTCGGAAATAGAGATATTTACCAATTCCAGACCATCCAGAGTCATCCCGTCATTCCCAGGAGCTACAAAGACTTTTTCAACGTCTTTTGACTCAAGTAACTTCTTAGCAATGGCATGTTCACGACCACCCGAGCCGACAACTAACAGCTTCATCTTTCAACCTCTTTTGCGAATTATTTACTAACATTATATCATAAACGTTCGTTTTAATCTTGTTTCGTTAAGCTTTTTTAAGCAAAAAAAGGAAAGAAACTGTTTTCTTCCCTTTCGTTTTCTTAATGTCTAAAATGTCTTACTCCTGTGAAGACTATGGTCAAGCCGTATTTATCAGCTGCTTCGATAGACTCTTGGTCACGGACGGATCCACCTGGCTGGATGATAGCTTTGATACCTGCTTTAGCAATTTCTTCCACGTTATCCGCAAATGGGAAGAAGGCATCTGAAGCAAGCACAGCGCCGTCAAGGCGGTCTTTGGCTTGGTCAATCGCAATACGAACAGAAGCCACACGGTTGGTTTGACCAGGACCCACACCAAGTGTCATGTGGTCGTTAGTCACGATAATCCCATTTGATTTGACGTACTTGATAGCTTTCCAAGCGAACTCAAGAGCAGTTGCTTCTGTCTCAGTTGGTTGGCGTTTAGTCACTACTTGCCAGTCAGCTGGGCTTTCTTTGACCACGTCTTGGTTTTGCACAAGAAGTCCACCAACCACACCTGTGTATTCTGCCTCCACTTCACTAGCCTCTTGAGCGTCGAATGGCAAGGCAAGGATACGCAAGTTTTTCTTTTTGTTGGTCAAAATGGCTAGCGCTTCATCGGTATAGCTCGGTGCGATGATGATCTCGAGGAAAACGCCGTGCATCTTCTCAGCAGTCGCAGCATCCACCTCACGGTTGAGGACGACAATTCCACCAAAGATAGACACTGGGTCAGACTCATAAGCATAGTCCCAAGCAGTTTCGATGTCATCAGCTTGACCAATTCCACATGGGTTCATGTGTTTGAGAGCCACAACAGTTGAACGGTCTTTGAAATCACGAATAATACGAATGGCCGCATCCGCGTCACGAATGTTATTGAAGGACAATTCCTTACCGTTGAGCTGTTTCGCTGATGCAATCGAATAGTCAGTCGGCAAAGCTTTTTGGTAGAAGTCCGCATCCTGCTGAGGATTTTCCCCATAACGCATGGCTTGCTTGAGGTCATAGGTCAAAGTGAGTTTTTCTGGTTTTGCTTCACCCACTTGAGCTGTGAAGTATTCTGCAATCAAGGCATCATAAGCTGCTGTGTGACGGAAAACCTTAGCTGCCAAACGTTGACGCGTTTCATAAGTCGTTTCATCATTGGCTGACAACTCGTCCAAAACCACTGCATAGTCAGCAGGGTCTACCACAACCGTCACGCTGGCATGGTTCTTCGCTGCTGAACGAAGCATAGAAGGCCCGCCGATATCGATGTTTTCAACCGCATCAGCGTACGTCACATCTGGTTTGAGAATCGTTTCCTTGAAAGGGTAGAGGTTGACCACTACAAGGTCGATAAGCTCGATCTTATTGTCCTTAGCCGCCTCAAGGTGGCTATCGAGATCACGACGAGCGAGGAGCCCACCATGGATATTTGGATGGAGGGTCTTAACACGACCGTCCATCATTTCTGGGAAGCCCGTCACATCATCAATTGCAATGGTCTCCACCCCAGCATTATCAAGGGTAACCTTTGTCCCACCTGTCGAGATAATCTCCCAACCGAGTTTTTTAAGTTCTTGGGCAAATTCAACAATGCCCGCTTTGTCTGAGACGCTGATTAAGGCCTTTTTCGTCATTCTATTCCTCTTTCTTTAGATCCAAGCGCATAGCGACTTCGTTATTTTCTTCTATAAATCCTGTTTCCTGAAAACCCAGACCAGTCAACAGGTGCTTCATTTTTTCATTTCCAACCACATAATCTGCGGTAATATGACTGCAAGCTCTATCCATCTGGGCCTCTTTGATTAGAACTTCCAAGGCTTTTCGACCATAACCTCTTCCTTGGTACTGCTGACCAATCATTATCCGCCAGATAAAGTATTCCGCTTCATCCTTGTCTATTTCTAGCAGGAGAAAGCCAACCACTTGCTTATCCCAATAGATTGCCATCGGAAACACATCTTCGTTTTTCCGGTAGAGCCATGCATCAGCTAAAGAACGTACATTTGGAGCCACGAAATGTGCTTGTTCATCAGCTTCAGATATTTTCAAATCCAGCACTGCCTGAAAACTGCTCTCATCTACCAATTTCAGTTCAATCATTTTTTCTCCTAGCAAGGTTGCGCAATCAAAACTTGATTTACTTCTTACCTTCTCTCCACTCCCAAGCTATCCAGCACCTCTGGATACAACTTGTACTCAGCCTCGTGAATACGAGCTTCAAAGCTTTCGATAGTATCATCTGCTAGATGTGGCACACGGACTTGCTTGATGACCTTGCCTGTGTCCACACCAGAATCCACCCAGTGAATGGTCACGCCAGACTGGTCAACGCCTGCATTCCAAGCATCCTCAATACCATGAGCTCCTGGGAATTCCGGGAGATAAGCTGGGTGAATATTGATGATACGGCCTTCATAAGCTGCTAGCAAGGTTGGACCGACGATTTTCATGTAGCCTGCGAGGCAGACCAAGTCAATCTGGTGTTCTTCCAAGAGTTCGACAAGTGCTGCTTCGTAGTCTGCCTTGTTCTCAAACTCCTTGAGTTCAAAAGCATAAGACAGGACTCCGAGCTTGTCTGCCCGCTCTAGCACATAGGCGTCACGATGGTCTGAAAAAACAAATTCCACCGGAAATTCTTCGGCAATCACCTGAAAATTTGAGCCGTTACCAGAGGCAAAAACCGCTATTTTTTTCATTTGATGATGACACTTTCGTTTTCTTTCTTGACGATGCGACCAATTTCATAGACTGGTTCATCCAACAATTCCTTGACGCGACCTACATTTTCAGGGCTAACTGCCAGCATGAGTCCCACACCCATGTTGAAGATTTCAAACATTTCTTCATGCTTGATTTCACCGTATTTTTCAAGGGCTTTGAAAATAGGAAGGACTGGAACCTTGTCTTCTTCAATTTCCGCAGCTAGGTCAGCCGCAAACATACGAGGAACATTTTCGATAAAGCCGCCACCTGTGATGTGGGCAATTCCATTGACCAACTCTTCCTTGATGAGTGGCAAGACTGCCTTGACATAGATACGAGTCGGCTCAAGAAGAACTTCCTTGAGTTTCTTGCCTTCCAATTCTGGCAAGACTTCCTCACCTGTGTAGTCGGCAAAAACACGACGCACGAGTGAGTAACCATTTGAGTGAATCCCACTTGAAGCAAGTCCGAGAAGAACATCACCTTCAGACACCTTTGAACCGTCAATGATTTGAGATTTTTCAGCCACACCGACTGCAAAACCAGCCAAGTCGTAGTCATCTTCGCCATACATACCAGGCATTTCAGCCGTTTCCCCACCGATGAGAGCAGCGCCTGCCTGCACACAACCTTCTGCCACACCAGCAACGACTTGTTCTAGTTTAGCTGGTTCATTCTTGCCGGTCGCGACGTAGTCAAGGAAGTAAAGAGGCTCCGCACCTGCAGCGATGATGTCATTAACACACATGGCCACACAGTCCTGACCGATGGTATCATGCTTGTCGAACTTGATGGCCAGCATGAGCTTGGTTCCGACACCGTCAGTCCCTGAAATCAAGACAGGCTCTTTGACACCTGTTTTTGAGAGGTCAAACATGCCACCGAAACCACCAAGAGCTCCCATAACACCCGCACGCTCCGTGCGAGCCACATGCTTTTTGATCCGCTCAACAACTTCATAACCCGCTTCAACATCTACACCCGACTGGGCGTACGCATTTTTATTTGCCATTTTATTTTTCCTTTTCTTTGAGAAGATTGCGACGTATTTTTAGATAAACAATTATTTTATCTAAAAATACTAGTCAGGGCTCTAGCTTTGGTCCCATAGGGCAAAGCGTCTACTGACAAATGCTTTAGCTTTTAGTCAGTAGCGAGACGTGGAGCATAAGCATTTTTATTTGTCATCTTCTCTTCCTTTCCTTTCATGGAGAGTCTTTATCCGTCTATTTGTAAAAACTGGTCTTATCCCCCAAACTTCTACGATAGTCTTCCTCATAGTCGTAGAGAGGAGTTGGGTAGTCGCCGTCAAAGTAAGCGACACAAAGACCACCGTTTGGCGCATCTGTTTCGATGCCGATAGAATCAATCAAGCCATCAATCGAAAGATAGGTCAGGCTATCCGCACCAATGATTTGGCGAGTTTCTTCGACCGTATGATTGGCCGCAATCAGCTCCTGACGCGTCTGGATATCAATCCCGTAAAAACATGGATAAGCTAGCGCAGGGCTCCCAATAGCAACGTGAACCTCAGACGCACCTGCTTCTTTCAAAAGCTGAACGATACGGCGAGAGGTCGTCCCACGAACAATGGAATCATCAATCATCACCACACGTTTGCCTTTGACAACGCCCGAAACAGCAGACAGTTTCATCCGCACCCCTTGCTCCCGCAATTCTTGAGTCGGTTGAATAAAGGTACGTTGCGTGTATTGGTTTTTGATCAGACCCATTTCATTTGGCAGACCTGATTCTTCTGCAAATCCCATAGCTGCGCTGAGTGAGGAATTTGGCACACCGACCACAATATCTGCTTCGTGCTTGAACTCACGCGCTAATTGAGCCCCCATACGTTTGCGAGCTGTATGGACATTAACACCATGGATATTAGAGTCAGGACGGGCAAAATAGATATACTCCATAGAGCAAATCGCTAACTGGGTATCATTCGTATAGCTATCATACTGAATCCCATTGTCATCCACAATCACAATTTCCCCTGGTTTCACATCACGAATCCACTCGGCACCAATGACTTCAAAAGCACAGGTTTCTGACGAAACGACCACCGCTCCGTTTGCCATTTTCCCAATAGAAAGTGGACGAAAACCATTAGGATCAAGAGCCGCAATCAACTTGTCCTCAAACAGCAGGATATAAGCAAAGCCACCTTTAACTAGACTGAGTGCTTCCTTTATTTTTCCCATCAGACTAGGATTGTGACTCCGACGAATGAGGTGAGCCAAAATTTCCGAGTCCGAAGTTGAACTGAAAATAGCTCCTCTTTGTTCCAATTCTTGCTTGAGCGATTCGGCATTGGTCAAGTTTCCGTTATGAGCAAGGCCAAACTGCATATCATGAAAGCGAAAAAGGAAGGGCTGAATGTTATCCACAGAAGCTTCGCCAGCAGTCGCATAACGCACATGCCCAATCGCGCTCGTTCCTGTCAATTTATCCAAATTAGCTGGATTTCTGAACACTTCTGATAAAAGCCCCATGTCACGATGACGCTTCAATTGCCCCTGATCATTGGAGAGGATTCCTGCCCCTTCCTGACCACGGTGCTGAAGACTATGGAGACCAAAATAGGTCAATTTAGCAGCATCTGGATGTCCCCAGATACCGAAAACACCACATTCTTCATTAAGAGATTTTACTTCGTATGTCATTTTTTATACCTAATTTTTATTTGTGTAGCACCATGAGCTAAATCTACATGACTTTTACATTACGGATACTATCTATTAGAAAATATGTAAGTCTTATTTTCCAGTAAAGTATTTAACAGCCGACGCAAACAGGTGTTGGTCTTTATTTCCTGGAATGTTTTGGAAAAGACCGTCTTCATAACGTTCTGAATGGCCCATCTTACCGATGATTTGACCGTTCTTGTTGGTAATTCCTTCGATGGCATTTACAGAACCATTCGGATTGTACTTAGAATCCATACTTGGTTTGCCGTCAAAGTCAACGTATTGGCTAAAGATTTGACCATTGTCACGGAGCTCTGCAAATTCCTCAGCCGTCACGACAAATTTCCCTTCACCATGCGATACTGGAATGGCATGGATATCGCCCACTTGTACTCCAGCCAACCATGGTGAGTTGGTATTGGCAATCCGAGTTTCCACCATCTTGGCCACGTGCTGGTTGGCATCATTGTAGAAGAGGGTTGGGCTAGTACTGTTAGCATCTTCAAAGTTTCCGTATGGAAGAAGACCTGATTTGACCAAGGCCTGGAATCCATTACAGATACCGATGATCAAACCACCACGAGCGATAAAGCTATCAATGGCTGCACGCACTTTTTCATTGAGCAAGATATTCACGATAAATTTAGCTGATCCATCCGGTTCATCCGCAGCTGAGAATCCACCTGCAAAGAAGAGAATGTTTGCCTTGCCGATATTGTCAACCATGGTTTCAACTGACTTGACAATGGCTTCTTCATTCAAGGTCACGAATGGCACCAAGTTGACTTCTGCACCTTCTTTTTCAAATGCCTTGGCTGAATCATATTCCGAGTTGGTTCCTGGGAATACTGGGATGTAAACCACCGGTTTTTCAATAGTTTCTTTGGCTTTGATGACTGCGTTAGAAGCGACAGCTGGCACTTCAGCCAATTCTTTAGATTGAGCAAATTCTGTTGGGTAAACTTCTTCCAGTTTCCCTTGGAAGGCACTGTCAAGTTTGTGTCCATCTAGCTTCACACCGTTGACAACGAGTGTAAAGTCTGCTTTCGTTTGTCCAATATTCTCTACTCCAGCGATTTCTTCAGGAGATGTGAAGACAAATCCGCCTAATTGAGCTGTCAAGGCTGTTTCAAGTTCAGGCAAGGTCACCTCTGAACCGATATGGTTCCCAAAGGTAGCAAGAGCCAAGCTTTCAAGGACACCACCATATTTGACAGCTGATGCAGATGTCACTTTGTGAGCCTTTTGAATGCCTTCAAACTTGGCAAAGTTAGACTTAATCAAATCAAAATCAATCTCTGCAGAGAGGGCTTGACCTGGGATGTAGTAGATGTTTTCACCAACATTCTTGAACTCTGGAGAAAGCACCTTACGGCTATCTGCCGTCGTCACCCCAAAGGCAACCAAGGTTGGCGGTACAGTCAATTCTTCAAAAGTACCAGACATAGAGTCCTTACCACCGATAGATGGCAAGCCAAGCTGGATTTGTGCTTCGATAGAACCTAGGAGAGCTGCTACTGGCTGACCGAAACGCTCAGCTTGTTTGTCCATCCGCTCGAAATACTCTTGGTAAGAGAATCGAGCCTTAGACCAGTTGGCACCAGCAGCCACCAAACGAGCAGTTGCTTCGATAACTGCATAAGCAGCGCCATGGTATGGAGACCATTCTGCCACATATGGATTGAATCCTTGGGCCATGACTGACGCAGTGTGAGTCACACCGTGTTGAACTGGCAATTTCTGCACAGATGCCTCAGTTGGTGTGAGTTGGTAGCGACCACCAAGTGGGTGATTGACCGTTGAACGACCGACCGAGCAGTCAAAGATGGTCTGCAAGCCTTTTTGACTCGCATGGTTGAGGTCAGATAGAACTGAAAGGGTATCTGCTTCAAGGGTTTCAGCACTTGTTTTACGCTCTTCTGGGAGCTTGACATCCTTGTCCACAACCTTGGCATCAACGACTACGCGCACACCGTTTGTATCAAGGAAACGACGTTCCAAGTCAACAATCGTTTCACCATTCCAGTGCATGACAAGATTTGGTTTTTCAGTCACTGTTGCAACGACAACAGCGTCAATATTTTCTTTATTACATTCCGCAACGAAGTCATCCACATCTTCAGAACGAACCACGACCGCCATCCGTTCTTGTGATTCAGAGATGGCAATTTCTGTACCATTCAAGCCTTGGTATTTAAGAGGAACCTTGTTGAGGTCGATTTCAAGACCATCTGCCAATTCACCGATGGCCACACAGACACCACCAGCACCAAAGTCGTTGGATTTCTTGATGAGACGAGTGACATCGCCATTACGGAAAAGGCGCTGAATCTTGCGTTCTTCGATGGCATTCCCTTTTTGAACCTCAGCTCCAGCAGTCTCTACAGACTCAACTGTTTGAACCTTAGAAGACCCTGTCGCACCACCGACACCATCACGCCCAGTCTTACCACCTAGCAAGATAATCATATCACCCGCTTCAGGTTTTTCACGGACAACATTTTCCTTGGGAGCCGCTCCGACAACAGCACCAAGCTCCATGCGTTTGGCTACAAAGCCTGGGTGGAAGTACTCACGAACGTAAGTCGTCGCAAGCCCAATCTGGTTCCCGTATGAAGAATAACCATGAGCCGCTGTCTTCGAAATGACTTGTTGTGGCAATTTGCCAGCGCGCGTTTCTGAAATCGGCGCTGTAATATCACCAGCACCGGAAATACGCATGGCTTGGTAAACATAAGAACGGCCTGACAATGGGTCACGAATAGCCCCACCGATACAAGTAGCCGCGCCACCAAATGGTTCAATTTCCGTTGGGTGGTTGTGAGTTTCGTTTTTGAACATAAGGAGCCAAGGTTCCTTGACACCATCAACGTCCACTTCGATTTCAACCGAGCAGGCATTGATTTCGTCAGATACTTCCATATCGTCTAAACGACCATTAGCACGCTCATAACGACCAAAAATAGTCGCCATATCCATCAAGGTTTGTGGCTTTTCAGACCGACCTAGTTCATCACGCATGGCAATATACTTGTCATAAGTCGCTTGCAATTGCTTTTGGAATTTAGAAGCTGAGAAATCAATCTGTTTCAACTCTGTCTCAAAAGTCGTGTGACGACAGTGGTCAGACCAGTAGGTATCCAACACCTTGAGCTCTGTTTCCGTCGGCACTCGTCCGATTGACTTGAAGTAGTCTTGGATAAAGAGCAAATCATCCACTTCCATGGCCATCCCTTGCTCTGCCTTGTAGCGAGCAAAGTCTTCTGCCGTATAACTTTCAAAGAAAGTCAATTTAGGAATGGTCTTGTCTGACTCTGAAAATTCCTGCTTGGCAATCCCTGTCGTGATGTCCTTGAAACGAGAATCAACTGGGTTGAGCAGGTAGTTCTTGACCGCTTCCAACTCAGTCGCATCAATATCTTTATTAACCAAGTAAAGCTGGGCTGTGTTGACTGTTACATCACTTGAACTTCCCAGTAAAAGCAAGGCTTCCTGTGAAGAAGCTGCACGCTGGTCAAATTGCCCTGGCAGGCTTTCAATGGCAAAGAAAGCATAGTTGGCAAGATCCGCTTGTACGGCTGATTCATCCAAGACATGGTCTGTTACCTGCTCAGAGAAGATGTGTTTTCCCGCAGGTGCAAACAAGTCCTCTGCCAAATCAAAGACATCATAAACCTGCACAATGCGAATACTTTTCAAAGTTGACAGTCCCAAGTTATGCTGTAGTTCTATAACCAAACTCTCTGACTTGACCTGAAAATCAGCCTTTTTTTCAACAAAAATACGTTTATTCATCAATTCTTATTCCTTTATTTCAGCTCTTGCAATGTTCCCAAATGACCTCTAGGGTGTTATTTTAAACCTTGCAACTTTTCCCAAACAATTTCGTAAACGTCTGTCCGTTCTCCCAATCCCTTACGGAGTGTAAAGGTTCGGAGGACCTTTTCAGCCTGAGTTCTTACATCTGAAAGACGAAGGTTTTCCGTTTATAACAGCTTATTTCAAAGCCTGCAATTTCTCCCAGACAATCTCGTAGACATCGGTTAATTCACCTAGACCCCGACGGAAAACATCCTTATCCATGTGGTTACCGTCAGCGTCCCAAAGTCGGCAGTTATCTGGTGAAAATTCGTCTGCCAAGATAATCTTGCCATCCTTGTCAAAACCGAACTCTAGCTTAAAGTCAATCAACTTGAGGCCAATCTCAGCAAACCAAGCTTTCAAGAGCTCATTGATACGACGGGTTTCTTCTTTCAAGTAAGCAATCTGCTGGTCATCCGCAATTTTTAGGAATTTCACATGCTCATCATTGATAAAGGGATCATCCAAATCGTCATTTTTATAGTAAAATTCGACAATTGGAGTCTCAAATGCGATACCTTCTTCTACGCCAAAACGTTTTGAAAAGGAACCAGCCGTGTAGTTGCGGAGCACAACTTCCAAAGGAATAATCTCAACCTTTTTATTGAGCTGTTCCGTGTCTGAAATTTTCTCCACAAAGTGAGTCGCTACACCAGCCGCATTTAATTTCTCAAAAATAAAAGATGAAATCTGATTATTTAACACTCCCTTGCCCGCAATCTGCTCCTTCTTGACACCGTTGAAGGCAGTTGCCTGATCTTTGTAAGTTGAAATAATGAGATTTTCATCCTCAGTTGTATAGATATCCTTGGCTTTTCCCGAATAGATCAGTTGGTTTGACATTTTAAAGTTCGCCTTTCGTTTTACTTGAGCACATTCTACCACAAAAGAATGAAAAATTCAAGGTTTTTAACGAATAAATAACGTTTTCCTATTTTGAGCGTAAAGAAAAACTGCAAGATATATTCTTCTTACAGTTTTAAAATCATTTATCCTCTAAAAAACACGAATATTACCCTTTATTCAAAAATTGATCCCAAAAATATCGGAGATAGCTTTTCTTTCCCGTAATCATCTGCAGGCGGCCTTCTAAACCATAGCGAAGTGTTGCAGCCTGCTCAGAAGTCAGATGGGTCTCCGCCTCAATTTTAAAGAAATTTCCTTGTTCAGTCTTTGTAGCTGTCGCATCAATACTTGTAATCGTAGAATCCAGGAAAATTTGATTCTTCGCATCATTAGTCGTAGTATAACGGACAGAGTCCCCAATCTTGACTCTAGCAACATCTTTTGAACTGAGATAGGCTGTGAGTTTGGTTTTCCCTTCTTTTTCCAAGGATGGATAGAGTTGGGCTAGCAAGGTTCCTTCTGCAGCCATCGTAGAATCACTGGTCTCAGGATTAAGGTGAATCACCCCATCCTCACTTGCTGTAATCTTCCCTTTATCTAGGAGACCTCCTTGAACCTTCTTACCTGATTCCGCCTCCAAAATTTTCTGATCCAAAAGGGTTAATTCCTGACCGACTTTGACTAGGTGCTGAGACTTGAGCGATTCTAGTTGACTATCCAGTCCCGTTGCGTGGGCCTGTTGAGCTCCAGAACCCGCATACTGTACACGATAGGTAGCTAAACTAGACTCTAGCTGGGCAATTTGTGCATCCACTTGCGCAATAACTTGCGATTTAGCTTGCGAATCTTCTCCAGCTTGGTTTTTATAGGTCTGGTAAAAAGAGTAGGCTGGATTCTGACTATCCAGTTGATCTCCCTTTTCAATCGCTGATTTAGCTGTTTTGTAGTCTCGGATTTTATCCTCTGTTTGGCTGATAAGATTGCCAATCTCGGCCTGGCTCTGACTTGCGGCTGCATTTTGAGAAGATATGCTAGCATTTTGTTGAGAAACATTACTTCTTAGACTATTCGCTTGGCTGAGATAATCTCGAAACATCTCCTGGTAACCAAACTTATCTGCCTCTGGAAATTGATCACTCCCCTCTTTCAAACTGGATTGCAAATACCCCAACTGCTTTTTTTGATCCTTTAACATCTCCAACTGATTAGCGTATGCTTCAACCTGAACAGCCTCGGCCCCTTGCTGGTACTGAACGAGTAGATCTCCTTGCTTGACCAACTTGTTTTCTTCCAGATAGTTGGCCACAATGCGTTGATTGCTAGTCGACTGGATATTGGCAATGACCCGACTAGGTTCGACAGTGGCTCTAGTAGACAAACTAATCTCTTTCTCTGCAAAAACTGCAAATCCCAGTAAAAACACGAGCAGAAGTGACATAGGTAAAATCACCCGACTGGAAAAATTATGGTAACGACGATTATAAAACTCCGCACTTTCTAAAAATTCTGGTTTCATCTTCTCCTCTTTCTAGCTATTCACCAAATGGGCATAAAAGCCATTCTGTGCAAGCAAGTCTGCATGGGTACCTTCTTCGACAATCCTGCCCTGATCCAAAACAACAACCTTCTCTGTCCGCTCAGCGATGGTCAAGCGGTGGGCGATGAATATCAAGGTCTTGTCCAAAGCCATAAGATTATCCACAATCCGCTTTTCCGTCAAGATATCCAGACTGCTGGTAGCCTCGTCCAATATCAAAACAGGGGCATCTGTCAAGAGAGCACGCGCCAGAGCGATTCTCTGCCGTTGCCCACCAGAAATTCCAGCCCCATCCGAAGTTAATTCTGTCTGGTAATTCAGGGGCATACGCTCGATATCCTCCCGAATCTCAGCCAATTCAACTGCTCGTAGGATATCTTCCTGAGTCGTCCCCTCCTTGGCTCCAAGGAGAAGATTCTCCAAAATCGTTCCGTTAAAGACATAGGGCTGTTGAGGCAGGTAGTTGATGTACTGGCGCAGGGCCTTTTTATCAATCTGATTAAGATTGACACCACCCAGACTAATCTCTCCCTGACTAGGGTCGTAGAAATTAACCATCATCTTGGCCAAGGTCGTCTTACCCGAACCTGAAATTCCCACGAAAGCCATCTTAGACCCTTGCGGAATGGTCAAATTGATATCCGACAAGACGTCACGACCATAGCCATACTTATAGTGAACCTGCTTAAAGGTCATATCTCCCTTCATCATGCTCAAATCCTCAACTGTTTTCTTCTCCTCAAACTCTGAAGCGACCAGATAGACCTCGTTCAGACGATTATTGGCAACCTGCGCTGTTTGAAGTTTGGTTTGCAGATTGATGATATTTTCCAAAGGATTGGTAAAGTAAACAAGCAAAGTATTATAGGTAATCAATTGCCCCAAACTCATCTTGCCATCCATGACCAGAACAGCTCCCATCCAGAGAACGGCAACATTGAGAAGGAGCTGGGCGACTTTTTTCAGAGCCTTTTGCTGACTTTCTGCCCGACTATAGGTAAAAGATTTTTTCAGATAAGCTACAAATTCATTGTCAATCTTTTGATAGCGTGAACTTTCACTGGTCAAAGATTTAATGGTCTCAATACCGTTGATGTCCTCGATGATAGAAGAAGACAGAACCGCATTGGCTTCCATAGTGTCCCGATTCATCTTTTCAAAAGGCTTCATAAAGGCAAAAATAATCACTGTATAGATGGGAAGCGCAAGCAGACTAATGAAAAAGAGTGTCATATTTTGTGAAAACAGGACAAGCGAGATAATCAAAATCGTCGACACATCTAGGAAAATTGAAAGAATGGTCGACGCTAGCGCGTCAATGATACTATTGGCATCCGTAAAACGAGAGACAATCTCTCCTGTCCTACGTGTCGCAAAAAAGGACATCGGCAGGTGAAAAACATGCTTGATGTAGGACAAAATCACGTCAATTGACAACCGTTGCCCCAGAACAAGCAAGAGGTATTCCTGCGCATAGGACAAGATCTGCTGGAGGATATAGACGATGACTAGTCCTATTGAGATGATACCCAATGTCGAACGCATCTGGTCTGGTACGTAACTATCAATGATAGACTGCAGATAATAAGAGCCCACGATATTGATCAGGGTCACCAAGAGTGTTGCCAAAACAATATTGATAATCAAGCCCCGCTGTTTGAGTAAGATTGGCAAGAAGGATAGGAGCCCCTGTTTTTTCTCCTTATGGGGTTTATAGTCTGGAGACGGAGCCATAAAGAGACTGACCCCTGTCCATTCTTGCGCAAATCGCTCACGGGAAATCTTGGTCAGCTTAACACCTGGATCTGGATCAGCGATATGAATGTGCTTTTTATCCTGACCTGTCACCACATAATAGTGGAGCAATTTCCCTTCCTTGAGCACATGAGCCACAAACGGAAAGGTCAAATCTGGCAGGTCAAAGAGCGTCATATCCGCCTTGATAGCCCGCGTTTCAAAACCAATCTCCTCTGCCACCTTTACAAGACCCAAAGCAGTCGTCCCATCCATGGTCGTCTTGGCCAATTCTCGCAGGTGAGCCAAGGAGTAATAACTACCGTAGTAACCAAAGACCATAGCCAAGGAAGCAACGCCACAATCCATCTGATCCACCTGGGGACGATAGTGCCTTTTCCCAAATTTCATATCCTTCTCCTTTTTTTAACAATCTCTTTATAAATTTGTAAGATTATTTTAACCAAATAAGGATAAAAACAGGAAAATATTCCTAAATAAACCATTTTTGCACCTAAAACGCACTTTCAAAAGAATAAACTATCATTTAAATGTAAAAAGCAGAACAAAAGTTCTGCCTGTTTAAAGTAACCGTTAAAAAATGAATGCCCAGAAATAAACTATTCTGAAATGATATTTCTATAAAGTAAGATAAATGTCATCAAGAATGATGAAATCGTAGGTATATCAAAATATTCAAACTACGTAGGTAGATTTATTTTGTTTATATTAGCCACCTCTCGCTGCTGACTGATAACCATTATAGGCACCCCAAGCTAGGAGTCCGAGAGAAACAATTCCTCCACCAACGAAAAGTAGCACTCCTCCGCCATCTACTTCTTGTAGTTCAAGATCGCTTAAAGTTGGATAGTTTTGTTCCAACGTTTGTAAATTTAACATATTTCCTCCTTCATTTTACTAATAAAAATTAATGTTCTTTCAACATACCCACAATAATCATTAATACACTCAAGAAAAACGCAGATAGCAGTCCTTTAGTAGTACTATTAAAAAAAGGTCTGTCAAAAACAAAATAATTATATGCAGATAATCCTAAACCAATAGCAGTTACTACTATTGTAATAACGAATAGTATAATCCAAAATGTTTTTTTGCTCATATTTATCAGAAATTATGGATGAGTAATATAATAGAATGTTTTGCCAGCAGCTTCACCAACTTGGTAAATTCCCCAACCAATTGCGATACCTACAGAGACCATCTCCCAAGCAATCCCCCCATTCACATCCGTCAACTCTTCTTCTGTAAGAGCTGCAAAGTTCTGTTCCATTTTGTTAAAGTTTGTCATCTTTTTTCTCCTTTATTTTTATTTTTTTAATTTACGGTTTCTAGGCTTTAAACCATTTTAAAAACCAGATTGGGTAAATTACTGAAATCATTTTCTTATCTCCTTCCCTTTTTCCTTACCTATCTATTCGAAAAACAATTCGAAAATAAACAATTCATTCATTTTTATTTTAAAAACCACTTAATAAACCACGGATAAAAGCCAGTCACATACATAAACATTCCTCCTTTTTCTTTCTCATCTCTTTATTCGCAATTTCTACTAAAAGTTTCCCTTTTTTCTGCAAATAAAAAAACAACATGACTTGCATGTTGCTTTTGGCTATTTTTTATCTTTAATAATCGCTACTACATCCGCTACACTTTGAAGTTGGTCGATTTCCTCATCAGTGATTTCGATACCAAATTCATCTTCTAGTGTCAAGACAAACTCCATCAAATCCACTGAGTCCGCATCTAGATCGTCTTTCAAACTTAAAGCCTCTGTTACGGCAAAGTCTTCTCCCTGTCTCTCTTGGATAATGGTTACAATACGGTCAAAAATTTCTTTATCTGTCATCTTTTTTATTCTCCTGAAAATTCACGCGCAGTCTGAGCAACTACGTCTGTTTCTAGCATGGTACGAATCTGACGAATCGTACTGTACACAGCCTTGGCATCACTTGAGCCATGAGTTTTTACAACTGGCGCCTTGACACCAAACAAGACTGCCCCTCCAACATCTGAATAGTTAAGCTGTTTTTTCAAACCTTTGAGGCTATCTTTGAGAAGTAGAGCACCTAGCTTCGCTCGAAGCCCACCACCCGTAATAGCATTTTTAAGTAAGCCCATGATTCCCAAAGCTGTACCTTCGATGGATTTGAGAACAGCGTTTCCCGTGAAACCATCTGTTACGACAACATCCGCAACTCCATTCATCAGATCACGCGCTTCCACGTTTCCGACAAAGTTCAAACTTTCATCAGCTACTAGCAAGTCGTATGTTTCCTTACGAAGTGGATCTCCCTTGCTGCTTTCTGTTCCATTATTTAGCAAACCAACACGTGGTTTCGAAATCCCACGAACATTTTTAGCATAAAAGGAGCCGAGAACAGCGTATTGGTGGAGGTGCTGGGCTGTGTTTTCTGCATTGGCACCGAGATCTAGCATATCAAAGCCTTTTCCATCAATGATCGGCAAGGTAGACATGAGTCCTGGACGATCGATATTCTTGATACGACCCACAATGAAGAATCCTGCAGCCAACAAGGCACCTGTGTTCCCTGCAGAGAGGACAGCGTCTGCTTCTCCCTCCTTGACTGCCTTGGCTGCTAATACCATGCTGGCATTTTTCTTCTTACGGATAGCTTTTGTAGGTTCATCGTCTGAGTTAATTTTCTCATCCGTATGGATAATGCTGACACGCTCTGTCGCTGTTAGATATTGCTTGATCTTGCTTTCATCTCCGTAAAGTTGAATCTCAATATCTGAAAAGTCAGCTAGGGCTTGATTGACACCCTCAACGATGGCCTGAGGTGCGTAATCGCCCCCCATGGCATCTACTGCGATTTTTTTCATTTGTCTTCCTCTTTTAGTAATTGTCCCCAGTCGGCTAGGGAATCAATGAATTTCTTTGATTTTAGGTGAATCCCAACGTACTCTTCGTAGAGCTGATCCATAAACTTGCGCAAATCTTGCTTGATTTCTGCCTTAAGCGAAATCGTCTCCAAGGTTTCAAAATCAATAGCTTGAAATTGATTGAGCAGATAAGGGATGTTGGGATTCAGATGGCAACGTTTCTCGTCCTCATGATAATGATCCGGACAGAGGCAGGCTCCATATTTGAAAGAAAAGTCAAAGGCCTGACCTATCCGATGGCAAAAGACACACTCATTAAAATTGAGGCTGATTCCAAATCGGGTCAAGATTTGAATTTCAAAAATATTGGTCAAAACTTGATAATCTAAACCCTCTTCCATCAACTCTAGAGTCTTTCTCAAGAAGGCAAACAAGGGAGAATCCTGCTGATTATCCTGCAAACTAGCATCTGCAAGCGCAGCCACATAGGTTGCATAGGCCATGACAAAGAGATCACTATTAATCTTGGGAAAGGTCATCACCTCGTGATAGTCCTCAATGTAGCTAAGCCCATCATCATTGATTCGCAAGAGAAATATTGCCAACACCAAGGGCTGAATAACCGGAGCTAGTTTAGATTGACCAGCGTGTTTGACGAAAAACATGCGCTTGCCCGCCTGCTCGGTAAAAATTTTGACCAGCTTGTCATCCTCACGAAAGTTACGATTGTAGAGCACCAAGCCTTGACTCGTGATAGACTGGATCATGCTTCGCTCATGTACTCCTCAAGTCGTTTCATGGCCTCTCTGATTGTTTCCATGCTGGCCGCATAAGACAGGCGAACATAGCCTTCCCCGTAACGTCCAAAGGCTGCGCCAGGGATAAAGGCAACGGCCTTCTTCTGAGCAAAATCCTTGAGAAAAGCAAAGGAATCTTGATTGTAGCCCGCTGGAATCTTAGCAAAGATATAGAAGGCACCGTCTGGTTTGATAATCTCAAAACCAAGAGCAGTCATCTTTCCGATGATATAATCTCGACGCTGGATGTATTCCTTCTTCATAGGCTCTGCGTCGTTTTTACCAGCGGTCAAGGCCTCCACCGCAGCATGTTGCGCCATGGTATTTGCGGCAGTAACCAAATATTGGTGACTCTTGATTAACTGAGCTGTGAAAGCTGCAGGAGCAAAGATAAAGCCTAAACGCCAACCAGTCATAGCATGCGATTTAGACAAGCCATTAATAATAATAGCCTGGTCTCTCAGCATAGTTCCCAATGATACATGATTTGCCCCTGTATAGGTCAATTCTGAGTAAACCTCATCACAGACAACAAAAATCTCATACTTGCGTAAAACGTCTGCCAAGGCTTCCAACTGCTCCCGACTATAGGTAATTCCTGTCGGATTGGCTGGATAGTTGAGAATAACTGCTTTGAGCTTGTCCCCCTGCTCCAAAATGGCCTTTTCCAACATCTCAGGAGTCAAGACAAAACCATTTTCAGTCGTATCAATCTCGACAATCTCTGCCCCAACTAGATTGACAATTGGTTCATAACCCGGATAGGCAGGAGCTGGCAAGAGCACCTTGTCTCCCTCTTCCAAAATAGCTGTCAAAGTAGCAGATAAAGCCTCTGTCGCCCCAATTGTAACCAAAATTTCATTTTCAGGATGATAATCTAGCTGGTACTTTTCTTTTACAAAGTCGCTAGCAGCCTGGCGCAAGGTTAGTAAACCGCTCATCCCTGTATAGTAGGATTGGTTCTGGTCAATGGCTCGCTTGGCTGCCTCCTTGATATGATCTGGCGTTGTAAAATCAGGTTCCCCCAAGGTCAAACGCAAGACCCCAGGAATCTCCGAAATAGCCTGATCAAACTGGCGAATCAAGGAAACTTGAATCTTGTCTAACTGTTTATTAAAGCGCTTGGTTAAGTCCATAGATATCCCCCTTGCTTACAGAACATAGTACTATTATACTACAAAAGCTCCCTGACCGCAAAATCCATCTGAAACCTGCATTTTTCACTTTCTGTTTTACTTTTCTTCTCGACAGGACTATAATAATAAGTGCTTATTTTCGGAGGTTTATATGTCATTTTTATCAAAAAATGGAGCAGGAATCTTGGCCTGCCTTCTCATTTCTATCGTATCTTGGTTCCTGGGAGGATTTTTCCCCGTCATGGGGGCACCTGTCTTTGCAATTTTTGCAGGAATGCTCCTCCACCCCTGGCTCTCACCCTACAAACAACTAGACGCAGGTTTGACCTTTAGTTCCAAGAAATTACTTCAATATGCTGTTATCTTACTCGGTTTTGGTCTCAATATCTCGCAAGTCTTTGCAGTTGGACAAACTTCACTCCCTGTCATCCTTTCCACCATTTCGATTTCCTTAATCGTCGCCTACCTCTTCCAGCGTTTCTTTGCGCTAGACACAAAACTGGCTACCTTGATTGGAGTGGGGTCTTCTATCTGTGGTGGCTCTGCCATTGCTGCGACGGCGCCCGTTATCCATGCCAAGGAAAAAGAAGTTGCCCAAGCCATCTCCGTTATCTTTTTCTTCAATGTCTTGGCTGCGCTCATCTTTCCAACCCTAGGAACCTGGCTTCACCTATCCAATGACGGCTTTGCCCTCTTTGCAGGAACTGCTGTCAATGATACTTCTTCTGTAACGGCTACCGCCAGCTCCTGGGACAGTCTTTATCAGACCAATACCCTTGAGTCTGCAACTATTGTCAAACTCACGCGCACCTTAGCAATCATTCCTATTACGCTCTTTCTCTCCTACTGGCAAAGCCGCCAACAAAAAAACAGCCAAGATTTCCAACTTAAAAAAGTCTTCCCACTTTTTATCCTTTATTTCATTCTAGCCTCTCTCTTAACGACTCTTCTCACCTCTCTCGGCGTGTCTAGTAGCTTCTTCACCCCTCTCAAACAACTCTCCAAATTCCTCATTATCATGGCCATGAGTGCCATCGGTCTCAAAACCAATCTGATTGCCATGGTTAAATCCAGTGGCAAATCTATTGTCCTCGGAGCCCTTTGCTGGATTGCCATCATCCTCACCAGTCTTGGCATGCAAGCATTGATTGGTACTTTATAATATAAAAAGGTAGCCCATGGCTACCTTTTTATTGCTCAAGAATTAAGCGAGTATGTTCTCTCTTAATACATCGATTCATCACAATGTCATCGCATCCTCCAGCACGCAAGATTTCTTCCGCTTCTAGGCTTTCAAGGCCCAGTTGTGCCCAAAAAATCTTAGCATCCGCCTTGAGAAAATCACGCGCCACATCTGGTAAAAACTCGCTACGTCGGTATACATTGACAATATCGATAGGAAAAGGAATCTCAGCTAGGCTTGCATAGGCCTTTTCTCCCAAGATTTCCCCACCTGCAGCCTTGGGATTGACTGGAATGATTTTATAGCCCCGAGCCTGCATTTCCTTAGTCACTCGATTGCTAGTTGTTTCTTCACGATCGGACAAGCCCACTACCGCTAACGTTTTACTGGTTGCAAGATACTGACGGATCACACCATCACTTGGATTGATAAATTCTTGGCTCATAGAAATCCTCCTTTTTCATCAGTATAGCATATTTTGAAAAGGCTTGCAGATTTTGACTACAAAAAATCTCCTAGCAAGAAAAGAAACCTGCTAGGAGAACGATCTATTTCAAGTGAAAGTTTAGATTTTTTTCTCGATACTAAATAATGGAGAAAGAGGACGTTTTTCGTGGATACGAATAATAGCATCGCCCAGAAGATGAGCAATCGAAATTTGTTCAATCTTATCAATCAAACGCTCTTCTGGTAGGTAGATAGTATCCAAAACAACCAATTTCTTAATAGCTGATTTTTGGATATTGTCCATAGCTGGCCCTGAAAGAACTGGGTGCGTACAGCTTGCATAAACTTCAACAGCACCTGCTTCAGCAAGAGCATCTGCCGCATGACAAATAGTTCCAGCTGTATCGATCATATCGTCAATCAAGATACAAGTCTTACCTTCTACCTTACCAATGATGTTCATCACTTCACTGGTATTCATCTTGTCTACACTACGGCGTTTGTCAATAATCGCAATCGGAGTTTTCAAAAACTCTGCCAATTTACGAGCACGAGTCACCCCACCATGGTCTGGGCTGACAACCACGTAGTCAGAGCCAACCATGCCACGACGTTCAAAATAGTCCGCAATCAATGGAGCACCCATCAAGTGATCTACGGGAATATCAAAGAATCCCTGAATCTGTGCAGCGTGCAAATCAATCGTCAACAAACGATCCACACCAGCCACTTCTAGCATATTTGCCACAAGTTTTGCAGTGATTGGCTCACGCGCTCTCGCTTTTCTATCCTGACGTGCGTAACCATAGTAAGGCATAACAACATTGACAGATTCTGCACTAGCACGCTTCAATGCGTCCACCATAATCAAAATTTCGAGCAGATTGTCATTTACAGGTGAGCTCGTTGATTGTAGGATAAAGACGTGTTTTCCACGGATTGATTCTTCTATGTTGACTTGAATCTCCCCATCTGAAAATTGGCGAACAGTCGATTTCCCCAACTCTATCCCAATTTCTTGCGCCACACGCTCTGCCAATTCTCTATTAGAAGAAAGGGCAAACAGCTTTAAATCAGAAAAAGACATGATTTCCTCCGGTATTTATGTATCACTTGTTTTTTACACAACATTTTCCATCTACCATTGTAGCGCTTTTTCCTTTATTTTTCAATCAAAAATAAAACAAGAGCAAACATTTATACCCTCGTTTTATGCTGTTTTATATTAGCTATATTAAAACTAAAAATCCTACATTTTAACAATCAATTTTATGCTAGGATGAAATTTTTTCGAGACAAAGTTAGTATACTTCTCTCATACTTCCTGTATCCACATCATAGACAGCACCTGAAATAACCACATCATCAGGAATCAGTGGAGATTCTCGAAGCAATTGCATATCCTCTCTCACACTCTCTTCAACATCCTGGAATGGTAAAAAATCTTGATCAGACACATCAACTCCGAGCTCGTGTTTCAAATGTTCATGAAAACTTTCATTTTGAAAGGTTTGAGCTCCACAGTCTGTATGGTGAAGCACCACGATTTCTCTTGTCCCCATTTGTTGCTGGGAAATCACCAGTGAACGAATCATGTCCTCAGTTACTCGACCACCCGCATTCCGCAAGATATGAGCATCCCCAAGGGCCAAACCTAGAGCTTGCGCAACGTGTAGACGTGAGTCCATACAGGTCACGATAGCTACTCTGGTTTTAGGTTTAAGTGGCAGATTTAACTGCCCATGTAGGGCAACATAAGCCTGATTGGCTTGCATAAACTGTTCAAAATACGACACGATTCCCTCCTCAAAAATTTGATAATCAAATATTTCTCCTATCTTATCATTTTTAAGAGGATTTGTCACGGATTATGCAAAGACCTTTTTCAAAACTTCCTGAATAGTCGTCACGCCAATGACCTGAATTTCTTGAGGTGGTTTAATTCCTGTCAAGGAATTTTTGGGTACATAAATTTTTGTAAATCCAAGTTTAGCAGCTTCATTGATGCGCTGCTCGATACGATTCACACGTCGAATCTCTCCAGTCAAACCCAACTCTCCTACAAAGCATTCTTGAGGATTGGTTGGCTTGTCCTTGTAACTCGAAGCAATAGCCACTGCAACGGCTAAATCAATAGCAGGCTCATCCAATTTGACACCACCGGCAGATTTGAGATAGGCATCCTGATTTTGCAAGAGAAGCCCTGCCCGTTTTTCCAAAACAGCCATAATCAAACTCGCACGATTAAAATCAAGCCCTGTCGTCGTACGCTTGGCATTTCCAAACATGGTCGGTGTCACCAAGGCTTGAACCTCCGCCAAAATCGGACGAGTCCCTTCCATAGTTACCACGATGGATGAACCAGTGGCCCCATCCAAACGCTCTTCTAGGAAAACTTGACTCGGATTGAGCACCTCAACTAATCCACCTGACTGCATTTCAAAGATTCCAATCTCATTAGTGGAACCAAAACGGTTTTTGACCGCTCTCAAGATACGAAAGGTGTGGTGGCGCTCCCCTTCAAAGTAAAGCACTGTATCCACCATATGCTCCAACATACGCGGACCAGCCAGAGTACCTTCCTTGGTCACATGACCTACGATAAAGATGGCAATGTTATTGGTCTTAGCCAGCTGCATGAGCTCAGCTGTCACCTCACGCACCTGAGAAACAGACCCCTGTACCCCTGAAATCTCAGGAGACATAATCGTCTGGATGGAGTCAACAATGAGGAAGTCTGGCTGAATTCTTTCTACTTCTGCGCGAACGCTCTGCATATTGGTCTCTGCATAGAGATAAAACTCACTGTCAATATCTCCCAAGCGCTCTGCCCGTAACTTAATCTGCTGGGCAGACTCCTCCCCACTGACATAGAGAACCGTACCCACTTGAGACAGCTGGGTTGAAACTTGTAGAAGAAGGGTTGATTTCCCGATTCCTGGATCCCCACCGATAAGGACGAGACTCCCTGGTACCACTCCGCCTCCAAGTACACGATTAAATTCCTCCATCTCCGTCTTGGTTCGATTGACGTTGATTGAAGTCACCTCAGCCAGTTTCATAGGCTTGGTTTTCTCACCTGTCAAAGACACACGCGCATTCTTAACCTCGGCAACCTCAATCTCTTCTACAAAAGAAGACCAAGACCCACAGTTAGGACAACGCCCTAGGTATTTTGGGGAGTTATAAGCACAATTTTGACACACAAATGTCGCTTTTTTCTTTGCGATGATAAACCTCTTTCTAAATTTCTATCTCACATTCAATCACTTGGCAAAAATTAATCTTCTCGTCTGGTACAAATTGGCGCATGAGCATTCGATGAGCGACAACTAGCACTGTCTGGTAGTCTCGGTACTTTATCATAGTTTCCAAAAAACGCACCTTCATCTCTTCAGCTGTCTCATACTGAATAGGACTATTAGGAAGCAACTCCCCCTTGTTTTCTAAAAACAGAGTACGTGCTTTTTCAAAATTCTCTATACCACTTTCGTAAACCTGCCATTCGTGTAACAAAGGCTCCACCCTCAAAGGAAGGCCGGTAGCACAAGATACATAAAAAGCCGTTTCTAAAGCTCTCGTTACTGCTGAAGTCACTAGTAGATTAGCCGATTGTAGCAAAGGATTTTGCCAAAGTTCCTGAGCTTGTTGCCGTCCTTTCTCAGATAAAGGTGCTAAATCCATCCCAAAACCTGTATAAGAACGTTCCTCTAACTCACGGTAGTCTGGCTCCCCATGACGTACAAAGATTATCTTCATCTTAATACCCTGTCGATCCAAATCCACCAGTTCGCACGCCATCTGCCTCATCTCCGTCTGCAATTAAGAAAGGAGCAAAGACAGCCTGAACCACACGCTCTCCAACTTCGAGAACCACTTCCTGATCAGTAATATTTTTCATCTGAGCAAAGATATGGCCTTCATTCCCAGGATTTCCATAATAATCCCCATCAATGACCCCAACTGAGTTAATCAAAACCAAACCCTTCTTGCGAGGGTTTGATGAACGGTCATAGAGATAGAGCACTTCTGTCGGCTGCATATAGGCCTTAACACCTGTCGGAACCAAGACAATCTCTCCTGGCGCAATAACCGTACGCACAGCAACCTTTAAGTCGTAACCAGCTGCATGAGCCGTCTCACGCTTAGGTAGCAAACTTTCATCTGTAAAACTCGAAACCAATTCAAAACCACGAATTTTCATATTTTTCTCTTTTCTATTATCATTTATTCTAGGCTATTTTATCTTATTTATTCGAAAAAAGCACGAAAAAAGAGCACACAATTCACATCGCTTAGGGCTGCTGGATTCCTCCCCTGACCCGCTTCACGCAGAACTGTTGCTCCACTATTTATTATACCACATTCCCCTCTGTTTTTAAAGAGAAATTATTTTTTCCGTCGATTTCGGAAAAAATCCTGCATAATCGCTGCACACTCACTCTCCAAAACTCCCGTTTCAACCTCTACACGATGATTGAGACGCTCATCTGTTAAGATGTCGTAGAGACTCCCAGCGGCGCCAAATTTCTGATTCTTAGCCCCATAGACCACCTTTGGAATACGGGCAAGCCCGATTGCCCCACTACACATCACACAGGGCTCAATGGTCACAAAAAGGGTACAATCCAGCAGACGCCAGCTCTCTTCACTCAGGTTCGCATTCTCTATAGCCATGATTTCTGCATGCATGACCGCCCGTTGCAACTCCTCGCGCGCATTATGCCCCCTACCAATGATTTCTCCATCCTTGACAATCACACAACCAATTGGAATTTCATCGTGTTCTAGAGCAATTTCTGCCTCTTTCAAGGCCTCTCTCATGAAGCTTTCTTTTTCTTCAACTGTATAATTCATCGATTTTTCCTTTTCCTACTTGTCGATTCTATTATTATATCATGATTCCCAAGACAAAAAAAGCCACCCAATGGGGTGACTTAATAGGGAGATTATTATGAAAAAGAAAAGTTTAGGATATTTGTTACAACAAGTTAGGAGGTCTTCTTGTAACTGTCTATAGTATACCCAACCTGTCTTAAACTAATCTTAAAAATCTCCTATGACCAAACACTTTCTAAAATATTAGTTTGTTCACGACCGGGACCTACTGAGAAAGTTGAGATACGAACACCAACCAACTCGCTTACACGACGAACATAGTTACGCGCATTCTCAGGAAGATCTTCCAAATTACGGACCCCAGTGATGTCTTCTGACCAACCTGGCAATTCCTCGTAGATTGGCTTGCAGCGTTTCAACTGCTCAAGACTAGCAGGATAGTAATCAATACGTTGACCATCAAGATCATAGGCAACACAAATTTTCACGGTATCCAAACCGCTCAAAACATCGATAGAGTTCAATGAAAGATTGGTAATTCCAGATACACGGCGGCTGTGACGCATCACAACTGAGTCAAACCAACCCACACGACGTGGACGGCCAGTTGTCGTACCATACTCATGACCTACTTCACGAATGCGATCTCCCACTTCATCAAACAATTCAGTTGGGAAAGGACCATCTCCAACACGACTTGTATAAGCCTTACATACACCGACAACCTTGTCAATCTTACTTGGACCAACACCAGAACCGATTGTCACACCACCAGCGACAGGGTTTGACGAAGTAACAAATGGATAAGTACCTTGGTCAATATCTAACATAACACCTTGCGCACCTTCAAAAAGCACACGTTTTCCATTATCAAGGGCATCGTTCAAGATTACGGACGTATCTGTCACATACTGCTTGATTTGTTGGCCATACTCATAATACTCTTCAAAAATATCATCAATTGAAATAGGTGTACTGTCATACAATTTTTCAAACAGACGATTCTTTTCCACAAGATTGCGTTCCAAGCGTTCACGGAAAATATCCTTATCCAAAAGATCTGCAATACGAATTCCAACACGAGCAGCTTTATCCATATAGGCTGGACCAATACCCTTGATAGTAGTCCCGATTTTATTGTCGCCCTTAGCTTCTTCTTGTAGACGGTCTAATTCAATATGATATGGCAAAATGACATGCGCACGGTCCGAAATGCGCAAATTATCTGTTGTCACACCTTCTTCATGAAGATAAGTCAACTCTTTTACCAGAGATTTAGGGTTTACAACCATCCCATTCCCGATGACAGAGATCTTTTCAGGGAAGAAAATCCCAGATGGAATCAAGTGCAACTTAAATTTCTTGCCATCAATCACAATTGTGTGACCAGCATTATCACCACCTTGATAACGAGCAATCACTTCTGCATTAGCTGAAAGAAAATCTGTAATTTTCCCTTTACCTTCATCACCCCATTGGGTACCTACAACAACAACTGAAGTCATAATAAAATTCGTCTGAGCTACTAGGAGCTCGTCCTTTCTCATATACATGGCAGGAATTTCACCTGCAATTATATCTTACAATTTATTATAAGAAAAAAACACTATTTTATCAAGAAGAAACAGTAGAAAAGATTTGGGAATTCTTTCATTTCTAAATACAAAAGCCTTTGATTATAAGCTAATTCTATATTTTTCAAAATATATCCATAACTATCGTTCGTAATTATGATATAGATACTTCCTATTGGATGAGAGTTGTACCACCTTGCAGTAATTTATCTAGATATAGACGATAAGCTGCTCTAAAGTGATATAGAGAAAAGTCCCTATCACTTTTAATTTTAAATCGGATTAAGTAATATAGTAAAAAACGGAGATGAAGTGATTCCCACTCTGAACAACTCTGGCCTAAAGAGGCATATTCTTGTTCAACTAGTTTCAAAAAGACAAATGCTCGATCATAAAATTTCTGAAGCATATAAAAATTCCCTTTCTTATTAGTAACACTAGTCTAACAAAAAAAGGAACTAAAAAAGCTTCAAATCCTATAAAAGTAGAATTTGAAGCCAAACGAACTAAAAATAAAATAAAGAGGTAATTACAGATTTTAAAATTAAAATTTGAAATTTCAACAGTCCACTATATTTATAAATAAAAAAACGCTCAGTTGAACGTTTCGATTTATACTCCGCCAGTAGGACTCGAACCTACGACATCATGATTAACAGTCATGCGCTACTACCAACTGAGCTATGGCGGATAAAAGCTAAGCGACTTCCATATCTCACAGGGGGCAACCCCCAACTACTTCCGGCGTTC
>CAUPXG010000007.1:0-70030 GCA_963515155.1 Streptococcus oralis
AGATTTCTTTTGCAAGACGGTCTTGCATTGTGTGTTCACCACGAAGGCGAGCGATGGTTACCAACCAACGAAGTCCAAGTGTTGTACGACGTTCTGGACGAACTTCAACTGGGACTTGGTAGTTAGATCCACCAACACGACGTGCACGTACTTCAAGTACAGGCATGATGTTTTCCATAGCTGTTTCAAATACTTCAAGTGCATCGTTTCCAGTAGCTTCTTTGATTTGCTCAAAAGCACCGTAAACGATTGAAGCAGCTGTACCACGTTTACCATCAAGCATAACGCGGTTGATAAGACGAGTAACTAGTTGTGAATTGTAAAGCGGATCTGGCAATACATCACGTTTTGGAGCTCTATTTTTACGACTCATTTCTCTTTATCCCCTTTCCTTATGCTTTTGGACGTTTAGTACCGTATTTAGAACGGCCTTGTTTACGATCGTTAACACCTGCAGTATCAAGTGCACCACGGACGATATGGTAACGTACCCCTGGAAGGTCTTTTACACGTCCACCACGAAGAAGCACTACGCTGTGCTCTTGCAGGTTGTGTCCGATACCTGGGATGTAAGCTGTAACTTCAATCAGGTTGCTCAGACGTACACGGGCAAACTTACGAAGGGCAGAGTTTGGTTTCTTAGGTGTCATAGTTCCGACACGGGTTGCAACTCCACGTTTTTGTGGTGAAGATACGTTTGTTTGAACTTTTTTATGGCTGTTGTAACCAACGTTCAAAGCTGGTGATTTAGATTTTTCTACTTTTGATTTACGCGGTTTGCGAACCAATTGGTTAATTGTAGGCATCTACATTCTCCTGTATTTTTTTAATTTTGGTGATGATACACTTGGTGACAGCTACCATCTGTGTGTACTTTTGCAACATTTGTCAGCACGTCCCTGTACACTTTTGAGAGACCAAAAGTAAAAAGTACCGTCTATTATTGTAACACAATTTTTCCTTCATTGTCAAGATATTTTTCATTTTTATTCTGATCTTTTAACTCTTTGACACTAGCTTTCACCGCTTTTCTAAACCAGAAAAGGAGGCGATTTACCTCCTCCTTTCTAGTATGGATTTCCTTTGATTCAAGTTATCGTTTCGGAATTTTTTACCCCTTCTTATCAAAGCCAACCAGATTCTTTTGCAATGTTGGCTGCCTCTGTTCGATTACCAGCATCTAGTTTCGAAAGAATATTGGTGACATAGTTTCGGACGGTTCCATTTGATAGATAAAGCTGATCCGCGATTTCTTGATTAGACAAACCCTGAGCGATTCCCTTTAAAACAGCGATTTCTTGCTCTGTTAACGGATTGGGGTGCGTCATCACCACTTCCATCAATTCAGGCGAATATTCCTTGCGTCCTTCGAGAACAGTATGCAAGGTTTGCATGAGGTCTGCAATGCTTCTTTCTTTTAAGACATAAGCATCCACTCCAGCCTTGACCGCACGTTCAAAATATCCGGGGCGCTTGAAGGTCGTCACCACAACCACCTTTGTTTCTAGCTTTTCTGCTCGTATCCACTCCAAGACTTCGAGGCCTGTCTTAACAGGCATCTCTACATCAAGAATGGCGATATCAACAGACTCTTTTTCTAAAAGTTGGATTGCTTCTTGGCCATCCTTGGCTTGTAGGACAGAATCTACATCTGGTTGAAAGGTAAGCAACTGGCACATAGCATCTCGCAACATACTTTGATCTTCTGCAACAAGTAGTTTCATCTTAGTTTCTCTCCTTATAAGGTAGTCGAACCTGCACTTCAGTCGGATGTTTCTGACTGATCACCTTTACTTCTCCTGAAAAAGGAAGGACACGGTCTCGAACGGTATGGAGCTCATCTCCTTTTAAAGAAGCAAAGCCACAGCCATCATCTCTCACTGTTAGGATGAGTTCTTTCTCAGTTCGTTCTAATTTCAAGTAAGCTTTCGATGCTTTAGCATGCTTGATGATGTTGGTCACTAACTCAAGCAAAATCATGGAGGCCGTTGATTCTAATTCCTGAGTTAGGCTAGCTGTATCTAGTTGGTGATTGATTTCCGTTTCAATTCCTGCAATTTCCAGCATTTTTTTAACAGTCGCAAACTCGGAAGCAAGGGTTCTGGTTTTAAGATTTTCGATAATTGTACGGACTTCATTCATGGATTCTTTACTGATTTGATGAATTTCTTTTAATTCTTTTTCCACTTGAGGATAGGCCTGCATTTGAAGAAGCTGGAGGGCAAGGTCCGTCTTCACACTCAACATGGCAAAGGTATGACCTAGGCTGTCATGAAGGTCCTGACCGATACGACTGCGTTCGTTTTCAGCCAAGAAAAGATTGAGCTTGGCATTTTGTTTCATCTTTTCTTCTTTTAGCTCTTCTGTTATCCGAATTCGATAGAGACCAAAGGTCATTGCATCGGAAAAGATAAAGGTCACCAAGAAAAAGAGTAGCTGCCAGGGACTAACATGATTGACCATATAGATTCCGGTCAGAATAAATGGTTGCAGGACAATAAAACTGACAAAACGCCAAGAGTGAAAAGAAATCTCATCCAGCTCATAAATAAGGAGATTGGATAAATAAAAGATAAACCATGTGAAACCTGAACTTAGCCAAACAGATGTATAAAAAATGTAGACAAGCATGGACCACCATGCTAGCCACTGCACGGTGCGATTCTGACTGATTAAAACCGAATAGAAGGCAAGTACAAATAGTAGGGTCCATAGCAAGGTTAAAAGCGGGTAATCTCCAACGATGACACCCGCTATAGGAAAGATGATAAACACAATTGAAATATGAAACATATAATGAATGTTTTTAAATTTTTCCAACATAGATTTATTTTACCTCAATCCGTTTTTTCAGTTGGATTACCAAGACACCAAAGAAAACTGTATAACCTAGTACAACCAAGGCAGCAAGAATGTTAAACTCGTGGTGCTCCAAATAAGTAGAGACGACCTGCATCAGTTGATAGGTTGGAGTCAGCTTTCCAATAGATTGGAGCCATTCTGGGAAGGAATCCAAGGGGAACCACAGTCCACCTAGAACAGCCAAAGCAATATAGGCAATATTTCCAACAACCGTCATCAGTTGAGCACTTGGTAGCAAGCTCACCAAGACCCCCATGCTGATAAAGACCACGCTTCCGATCAGCAAAATAGCACCAATTACCATCCAGTCAAGCCAAGGCAGAGTCACTCCACGGACAAAATGACCAACTGAAAAGACAACTGTAATTGATAACAAGAAAGTCAGTAGGGTACTGAACAGTTTTGATACATAATATTCTACCATAGATACGGGAGAATGTTGAATCAATTTTTGCCAGTTGTTTGTCTTATCAGACTCGAGTGTGCTTGGGATACTGAAAAAAGCACTTGACATGATACTAAAGAGCGTCATGGCAAAAAGATAGGCTTGAAGAGCAATTTCTGGAATATCTGACCCTGACATCATACCAGAAAAGATAAGGTAAAACACACTTGGAAGTCCGATGGATAGCAAGTAGTAGACTGCTTGCCGTTTCATCAGAATGATTTCCACTTTCATGAGACTTGTCATATTTTTCATCGTCAATCTCCTTTAGTCTTGAGTCGTTTCGAAGATACTGTCTAAGAGAGTTCGATTGCGAACTTCAATTTCTTCGATCATGCAGCCCTGTTCTTGCAAGACTTTCCATACCTGGCTGGCTTCTTTGGTTGTGAAGGAAAGAGCATTTTGCTTGATTTCAAGCCCTTGAATCTGGTCCAAAGTGCTGATAACTTCCTGATAAGTTAGTGGTACCGTAAAATGTTTTTCTTGTTCTTCACCACGCATGGCATAAGGTGTCGTATCCCGGATCAATTCACCCTTGTGGAGGACCAAAATGCGGTCAGCCGTATGTTCTACCTCTTCGATATAGTGAGAAGAGTAGACAATGGTGACACCATTTTTCTTTAACTGATTGACAATTTCCCAAAAATGCTGACGTGTCGAGGTATCCATGGCAGCAGTTGGTTCGTCCAAAAATAGAATTTTCGGACGACCTATTAGTGCCAACACGAAAGAGAACAAACGTTTTTGCCCACCAGACAACTTGCCCGCTAGCTGATTTTTCTGTTTGTCCGAAAATCTCAGCAAGTCATCAATTTCTTGATTGGAGAGACTGTTTGGATAGATTGATTGAAAGAAGGATAAGAGTTCTTTCACTTTCAAGTCTTGAACCACCGTATTTTCTTGAGGTAAGATAGAAATAAGCTGCTTTAATCGAGGATCTGTTGGTGCAAAGCCTTGAATAGCTATCTGACCTGAGCTCACGAACTTGTCGCCCAAGAGGCAATCAATCAAGGTCGTCTTACCTGCTCCGTTAGGTCCGATCAAGGCGACACATTCACCATCGTTGATTTCAAAGGAGATGTTCCGCAAGATCTCCTTGTCTTTTATTTTCTTACTCAATTTCTCAACTTTAATCACAGTCATGAGATTCTCCTTTCAACCACTTCATTCCCATAGGGAAAACGACGAAAATCATAAACCCAAAACCCCAAGCACCACGAATAAATTGGCGAAGCACGGTTTGGTCAAACCAACCAGTAAACATTTCCACTAACCATACCAAGAGTGACAGGCCGATAAAGAAATAGATGATTGCTTTTTTCATTCCTCAAACTCCTTTTTCACATCTCTGACTAATTTCAAACCTTCTCTGACAAGCCAAGACATCATTCCAAAGCCAGCAAAGAGCTCCCAAGGAAAATGATAGAAACCCTCGTCCAATCCTGAAAACATGAGATAGGTCATAACTCCTGCTGCTACTAAACTCACTGCGACAATCATTTTATTTTTCATTTCTTCTTCCTCCATTTCATACTTCAATTATAGTCTTTTGAAGTTGGCGGAGCTAGATGCTTCTGTCACTAGGAAATATGACAAATGTCATAAAAAAGAACCGATTTCTCGGTTCTTAAAAATGATTAGTCTGATTCATCGTTTCGTTTCTTTTTACCTAGCAATCCAAGTGTCATGACACCTGCTAGGGTTGTTAGAATTCCTAGATTTTTCAAACCATCTTCTTGACTTCCTGTATTTGGAAGTTGATGTTTTTCTACAGAGATGTTTTGAGTCAATTGATCTGGTTTCGAATCAGGTACTGAAAGTTCTTTTTTATCAGACGGCTTCACTTGCTCTGGAAGTTCTACTACTGTTAGAGTATAGAATCCTGAAATAATATTTCCATTGCGATCTTTACGGATCACTTTCACACCTTTGGCTTGTCCTACAAAGTCTGCCTCAGGGGTAAAGGTGACGGTGCCATCTGGTGAGATTACATAAGTTCCTTCACCTGGAACGACTTTTTCAGTTGTTCCATCTTCAAAGGTTGGAGGAACTGTCAGATCGACATCACCTGTAAAGTTTGGTTTACCAGTCTGAGTTTGACCTTTAAGACCTTCTGATGTCGCATCACTCACTTGTGTTTGTCCAAGGACAGTTGGTGTGTAGCGAGCAATAACTACATTTCCATACACATCCAAACGTTTCACAACCAATCCTTTAGCTGTACCAACAAAGTCTGGTTCCGGAGTAAAGGTAATCTTACCATCTTTATCAATTGTATAGCTTCCTTCACCCGGAACAACCATAGTCGTGCTACCATCCTCAAATGTTGGTGGAACTGTACTATCGATATGTCCTTCAAACGTTGGGGTTGCCACTTGTGGTTGGCCTTTTGCTCCTGTAGAAGCCGTATCATGACCAGTAGATGGATCTACAACTGTCGGGCGATAGCTTGCAGTAACTGGAGTACCGTTCTTATCCTTGCGGACAATCGTTACGCCTGTTCCTTTTCCTACAAAATTAGCTTCTGGAGTGAAGGTGGCGGTACCATCTGGTGAAATTGCGTAAGTTCCTTCACCTGGAATCACTTTTTCAGTTGATCCATCTTCAAATGTTGCTGCCACAGTTTCATCGATTGGAACAAGCGGATTACCACCTTCAAATGTTGGCGTACCTGTTTGAACAAGCCCCTTAATGTTAACTGAAGAAGTATCTTTACCAGTTGGTGTTACTTTCGTAAATTCTGGACTGTAAGTCGCAGTGACTGGAGTACCATTCTTATCCACACGTTTAACCGTTACTGGATCTGGGTTTCCGACAAACTGCTTGTCTGGTGTGAAGGTTACAGTTCCGTCTGGCGCAATCGTGTAGGTTCCTTGACCTGAAATAGATTTCTCTTTGCTACCATCTTCGAAAGTCATTGGTTTCGTATCATCAATTGGAACCAATGGGTCGCCACCTTGGAAGGTTGGGGTACCAGTTTGAGGAAGACCTTGAGGACCTTTGCTGGTTGCGTTAGTGCTGGTTGGTGTGACCTTGGTCACTGTTGGGGTATAAGTTGCAGTCACTTCTGTACCGTTCTTATCTACACGTTTAACGGTGACTGGATCTGGAGTACCAACATACTGTTTGTCTGGCGTAAAGGTAATAGAGCCATCTGGATTGATGCTGTACTCACCTACACCTGGAACGGTCTTCATTGACTGGCCATCTTCGAAGGTCATCGATTTTGTATCATCAATTGAAACAGCTGAATTACCCGCTGTAAAGCTTGGGATACCCTTTTGAGATTGACCTTGGATACCATTTGAAGTGGCATCCGTTGAAGTTGGTGTTACTTTCGTAAACTCTGGACTGTAAGTCGCAGTGACTGGGGTGCCATTCTTATCTACACGTTTGACTGTGACTGGATCTGGGTTTCCGACAAACTGTTTGTCTGGTGTGAAAGTTACAGTTCCGTCTGGTGCAATCGTGTAAGTTCCTTGACCTGGAATCGATTTCTCTTTGCTTCCATCTTCGAAGGCTGGTTCAACTGTTTCATCAATTGGAACAAGTGGGTCGCCACCTTGGAAGGTTGGAGTGCCTGTTTGTGGAAGTCCTTGAGGACCTGTACTTGTTGCGCCAGTTCCTGTTGGGGTCACTTTCGTAAACTCTGGACTATAGGTCGCAGTAACTGGAGTGCCATTCTTATCAACACGTTTGACTGTGACTGGATCTGGGTTTCCAACAAACTGTTTGTCTGGTGTGAAGGTCACTGTAACATCTGGTGCAATCGTGTAGGTTCCTTGTCGTGGAATAGACTTCTCTTTGCTTCCATCTTCGAAGGTTGGTTCAACCGTTTCATCAATTGGAACCAGTGGATCGCCACCTTGGAAGCTTGGAGTACCTGTTTGTGGAAGTCCTTGAGGGCCTGTGCTGGTTGCACCAGTTCCTGTAGGAGTTACTTTCGTAAACTCTGGACTATAAGTCGCAGTGACTGGAGTGCCGTTCTTATCCACGCGTTTAACCGTTACTGGGTCTGGTTTGCCTACAAACTGCTTGTCTGGGGTGAAGGTTACAGTTCCATCTGAAGCAATTGTGTAGGTTCCTTGACCTGGAATGGTCTTCTCTTTACTTCCATCTTCGAAGGTTGGCTCTACTGTTTCATCGATTGGAACCAGTGGGTCACCACCTTGGAAGGTTGGAGTGCCCGTTTGTGGAACACCCTGAGGACCTGTGCTAGTTACGTTAGTGCTGGTTGGGGTTACCTTAGTCACTGTTGGGGTATAGGTCGCAGTGACTGGAGTGCCGTTCTTATCTACACGTTTGACTGTGACTGGAGCTGGAGTACCAACATATTGTTTTTCTGGCGTAAAGGTAATAGAGCCATCTGGATTGATGCTGTATTCACCTACACCTGGAACTGTTTTCGTTGACTGTCCATCTTCGAAAGTCATTGGTTTCGTATCATCAATTGGAACCAATGGATTACCTTCTGTGAAGGTTGGGGTACCTTTTTGCGGTTGACCTTGGATACCATTTGAAGTGGCGTCTGTTGAAGTTGGGATTACTTCTTTCACCACCGCTTGGTACTTGACAGTAACTGGAGTTCCGTTGGCATCCACACGAGTCAATTCAAGCTCTGGTGTTTCACCCTTGAACTGTTTATCTGGAGTAAAGGTTACCTTACCGTCTGCGTCCACTTCGAACTTACCGACATTTGGCACTTCTTTCACAGTTGTACCATTGTCAAATAGTGGAGTTGAATCAGCTGGGAATGGAACTGAGTCATGGCCTGGGGTGAAAGTCACTTTACCTTCTTGGACCTGACCTTGAAGCCCCTCTGTCTTATCTCCCGTACCAGTTGGAGTTACCTTAGTAAATTCTGGACTGTAGGTCGCAGTGACTGGAGTGCCATTCTTATCCATACGCTTGACTGTGACTGGAGCTGGGTTTCCAACAAACTGTTTGTCTGGAGTGAAGGTTACTGTACCATCTGATGCAATCGTGTAAGTTCCTTGACCTGGAATAGATTTCTCTTTGCTTCCATCTGCGAAGGTTGGCTCGACTGTTTCATCAATTGGAACCAGTGGATTACCACCTTGGAAGGTTGGTGTGCCAGTTTGCGGAAGTCCTTGAGGGCCTGTGCTGGTTGCCCCAGTTCCTGTAGGAGTCACTTTAGTCACTGTTGGTGTATAAGTTGCGGTAACTTCTGTACCGTTCTTATCTACACGTTTCACTGTGACAGGATCTGGTGTGCCAACATATTGTTTGTCTGGCGTAAAGGTAATAGAGCCATCTGGTGCAATCGTATAAGTTCCTTGACCCGGAATAGACTTCTCTTTGCTTCCATCTGCGAAGGTTGGCTCAACTGTTTCATCGATTGGAACCAATGGGTCGCCACCTTGGAAGCTTGGAGTTCCAGTTTGTGGGATACCTTGAGGACCTGTGCTGGTTGCGTTAGTGCTGGTTGGGGTTACCTTAGTCACTGTTGGGGTATAGGTCGCAGTGACTGGAGTGCCGTTCTTATCTACACGTTTGACTGTGACTGGAGCTGGAGTACCAACATATTGTTTTTCTGGCGTAAAGGTAATAGAGCCATCTGGATTGATGCTGTATTCACCTACACCTGGAACTGTTTTCGTTGACTGTCCATCTTCGAAAGTCATTGGTTTCGTATCATCAATTGGAACCAATGGATTACCTTCTGTGAAGGTTGGGGTACCTTTTTGCGGTTGACCTTGGATACCATTTGAAGTGGCGTCTGTTGAAGTTGGGATTACTTCTTTCACCACCGCTTGGTACTTGACAGTAACTGGAGTTCCGTTGGCATCCACACGAGTCAATTCAAGCTCTGGTGTTTCACCCTTGAACTGTTTATCTGGAGTAAAGGTTACCTTACCGTCTGCGTCCACTTCGAACTTACCGACATTTGGCACTTCTTTCACAGTTGTACCATTGTCAAATAGTGGAGTCGAATCAGCTGGGAATGGAACAGAGTCATGACCTGGAGTGAAAGTCACTTTACCTTCTTGGACTTGACCTTGAAGGCCTTCTGTCTTATCACCTGTACCAGTCGGTGTTACTTTCTCAACAACTGGGGTATAGGTCGTTACAACCGACTCTCCATTCTTATCCACCACTCCAACTTGAACTGGAGTTGCCGGACCATAGAAGGTTTTCAGTGGAGTAAAGACAATTGTTTTATTTACAAGATCTAAATCGTACGTCCCTTGGTCGGCAATGGTTAGCGAAGTTACCTTTTGCCCATTCTCATCATAAAGAAAGACACTGCTTTGGACTAGTTCAACGGATTTCTTTGCTCCATTAATGGTTGTTGTCCCTTTTGTAAAGTGAACCTCGCTCTCGCTTGCTCTATCCTCATCAAACCGAATCGTTGCTGCCTGCTTCTGCCCTTGAAGGCCTTTAGATTTCGCTGCACTTGCTGAAGGGACAACTGGAAGCGGAACATAATACACCACCCGATACCAGGTAAATTCTTTTTCCAACTCTTCATCTCTAGGATCATCCGCATACATTAAATACTCATAGAGAGCTCCTTCTCCCGACATTGTGTTTGAATCAATATCCTCTCTTGGATAATAGCCAGGAATTTCAGGAGAAATCACTTGAGACCAAGTTTGGTCTGCAGACCAGGCTGAGTATGTCACACCAGCTGTCGCATCATTTGGCTGCCGTTTCGCCAAAACCTGATCGATTCTCTTCGTTCGAGTAAACGAATGAGTCTCAACATGCTTTGGAGCAAGGAGTGATAAATCAGAATGGTTTGTTTTTTTGAGATATTCATAATCAATTTCGCGAGTTGCACGAACAGTTTCGGTTAGTTCTGTAATCTTGTGTCTAAACTGAAACTTGAATTGTTTTGGACTATCCGAGTCACCAAAGGTAGGATCTGTAAAATCGTTACGGATCAGTTCATATCCTGCATCTTCCAATTCCTTAATTCGACGAGCAGGATCATAAGAAATTGGTCCGTTTGGTTTTCCTACAACTGTGTCTACCTGTCCTAGTTGTACTTCCTTAGACGGATCGTTTATATCCACAAAGGTAAAACTTGCAGATGACAGTTTGGTAGACATTTGGATTAAAACATTATTGGACTCAGTGTACTTGGAACTGCCATTTGCCAGTGCCGAAGAAAGATAAGCCGTAGCACCTGGGGCAGTATCTTGCCCGATAACTGCTCCATCAATAGGAAACTGAATCCTACTTCCAGCAGCAACCGGAGCAGTCGAATGCCAACGAACTGCACGAATCTCTGACCAATCCGACACTTGATCTGCTGTGAGCCATTGTGAAGCATTAATTTCTGTAGCAGTGCCCGCAGTACGACTATATTGAACTTCCCAGCCTGAAGGTGGTGTTAAAGCTTTTGTCAAACTCACTGTAAATCCAGAACCACGATTTCTGGATTCTAGCTGTTTATCAGCTTTCATCGGCAAGGATGACAAAACATAAACGTCTGAAACCGGCTGTTTAGATGCGTTTTTATAGGTCACTCTGAAATCAATCTCATCACCAGGATAGTGCTCTTGGGTATTGTAGGCAAAGTGTTGATTTGTAGCTCTCTTCACTTCAGAGTAGACACCACTCGCTTCAGAAGCCTGTACGATCACATCGAAGTCATAAGAAACTGAATTTTTCGAGGTAACTGTAATGCCGTCAAGCTCCCCCAAGTCGTAACCATTCTGAGCTTGAACGTCAGCAAGTTCCTCATCCCAGAAAGCAATCGCTTTATAGGTATAGGTCCCATTTGGAATCGTCTTGTTTTCCAACTTCAAAAGCGTTGGAGGCATAGGGGAGTCTGGAGTCCCCTTTACTTGGGCATAGTAGAGAGTTTTCCCAGTATCTTTGTAATTATAATAAACCTTAAAATTAGGGTTTCCACTAAAGTTTAATTGTGGATCAGCCAAATAAGCCAGATAGTAAACTCCCGTCAAGTTTGCGAAGTTCTGAGTAGGGGTGTCTTTACCCGCAGTCCTTGTGATAAAATCTTGCTTAAAACCAGAAGCATCTGTATGTCGATTGAAAACATCTGTTCGGGCTCGCCCAATCATTGAAATTTGCTGGACAACACGCGTCAATTCGGCTGAAGCCGTTTGAGAGAAGGAAACAGTGTTGCCAGTATTCTTAAAAGTGAAATCCGTTCTAGAATCCAACTTACTAATCGTCGAATCTTTATAGAGACTTTCCCAATTATTAAAACGTGTTTTTGTCTGGAAAAAAAATGCCGAAGTATCATTGGTTGAGGACTTCCTCATCTTGATATTTTTAAACTTGTACTCCAGTTCCTTCACATCTTGCTCTTCCGTCAATCGTAGACTACGGGTGTTACTATTAAAAGTACCTAATAACTCACCTGTAGCTTTATTGTATACTTCTACGGATGCGTCCGGTGAAGAGAAAATTTCATTCCATTGACGCTCCTCAATCACGTTTACTTCTCGATAAGACTCTCGTGAATCCTGTATTTTATGGGTGACCGTGTAGTCATTGATAGGATAATCTTTTTCAACCTCTGCGACTGATGAAAGTCGAACATTAGAACGGTATTCTGTTTCACCATAAGAACGAATTATCTCCGAGTCAGACTGATTATAGTGTCTAAACTCAAAGAGAGAAGACTCTGACTGGTCTGTTTTTTGAACAAGGAGAGTATAAGGCAGAACGACCGTATTTTGATAGCTAGTCCCATCTGCTTTTGTATAGATACCCGTCACAGTTAGGTTTTGCGCTTTTCTATTAATATCTGCTACTTTGGCATTCTTTAACTTGAAAGAAATTGGAATGAGCTTGTTTTTATTGTTATTAACATCTTGAAGCGGATTGTTAGCTCTGTTAATGGTCAGATGGTAACCCGTCGCATCGGCAGTCCATCCTAGAGCTTTGGCTTCATCTGTCAGCTCATAGCCTTCTTTTAACTCTATATTATAGGTATAGGATGTGATAGGATCAATAATATGCCCACCAACATCACTAATCCCCATACCATTGATCATACGACCATCAAAGACACCATTCCCATAGTTGAAGTAATCATTTCTTGCCGTATTATTCTTAGGATCTTTCGCACCGTTAAATAGATAGTAGGACACAACCGACGAATCATCGTCAACGATACCATCATTATTTCGATCGTAGCCAATGACCTGATTGTTAGACATTGGTGTCAGACCACCTACACCGTTTTCTAAGACCTTCCATGTGTGTTCAATACTTCCAAGTTCTTTGAGGACATTGCCATTTTTATCATAGAGCTTAGCAGTTGCGGTCACCTTGTGGTCTGGTCCAATGGCTTGGACAGCACCTCCCCAGTTCGGAGTCAAAGGATCTATCTGAAAAGTATAGACGAAGTTATAGTTTGCCCCACCTCTCAGATTTGTAGGTTCTATCTTTAAATCAAGGTCCCCATTCGTTTTTTCTTGACTGAACTTTACACCACCAACTGGAGAAGGGGTCAATTTAATAGCTTTCCCATTTTGGAAATGAATTTTGATATACCCACCAGAATAGTCTGCTTCGTGTCCAGTAATACTAAAGGTCAAGGATTCACGAACACTATCTACCGCATGGATATCCTTGATTGGCGAATGAGTTTTAAATTCTGCATTGACTTCATCTAACGATCTCTTGCGTCTTGAAGAAGTTTTCCCACTAGAACTGCCTTCTTCCTTGTTTTTCTGCTCAGTTTGAGTTGATTCTAGAGATTGCTTTTTCTCCTCATCTAAAGAGGGCTGACTTTCCTCCTTCGCATTGTCAACTTGAGAAACTGGTTGGCTCTGAGCGACTGGTGCAGATACTTCTATTTTGGACGGTTCAGTTTTATCCTTCCGGTCCTTAATCACTTCGTTCTGTGTTACCACTTTTTGAGGCTCAGAAATGACTTCCTGTCCATTCTCAGCACTTTTTTCCTTCTGTTGAATTTCCGCCTGCGTTTGTTGTTCCTTATTGTTGACTTGAGCTTCATCTGCTTGCACTGGTGAAGTAGCCATCACCATAAAAGTTCCTAGCAATACCGAACAGGTCCCAACACTTAACTTTCTAATCGAAAAGCGGGAAAAAGATTGATTAAAAAATTTTTTCTTCATCATTTCTCCTTTATATTCATACTTAATCTAACATAACAGCTTTATCATTATAACTTATAGTAAATAGAATTTCCAATAGAATGTTCATTTCTACAGAAATTTCTTTATAACTCCATTTGCATAAAAAAGGAAGCTGTAAAACCAGCTTCCTTCTGTTATTTTCATTCCATTTTCACGATTATTCCACACTGAAAAGATATGGATATACGGGTTGTTGACCTTGGTGGATTTCGACTTCAACATCTTCAAATTCTTCTGCGATTTCTTGGGCAATTTCATTGGCAAGTTCTTCGCTTCCGTCTTCACCGACATAGAAAGTCACGATTTCACTGTCTTCGTCCAACATATGTTTCAATGTTTCAGTCAAGGTTTGGTGCATGTCAGGGTTTGACACGAGGATTTTCCCATCTACCATACCAAGATTGTCATTTTCATGAATTGCTAATCCATCGATAGTTGTATCACGAACGGCTGTTGTTACACTACCGCTGATAACATCACCAAGGGCTGCAGTCATGCGTTCTTTGTTTTCTTCGATTGATTTGCTTGGGTCAAAGGCAAGAAGGCTGGTCAACCCTTGAGGAATTGTACGCGCTTCTACCACAACAGCAGGTTGTTCAAGCACTTCAGCCGCAGACTGAGCTGCCATAAAGATATTTTTGTTGTTTGGCAAGAAGATAATGTTGCGAGCATTGACCTGTTCAACAGCCTTGATAAAGTCTTCTGTTGAAGGGTTCATCGTCTGACCACCTTCGATAACATAATCCACACCTTGGGCACGGAAGATATCTGCTAAACCTTGACCAGCTACTACTGCGATAAGGGCATACTCTTTTGTTTCAGCAGGCTTGTTGCCTTGAGTTGCTTCTTTTTCAACTTGCGCCTCGTGTTGGTTACGCATGTTGTCCACTTTTACCTTGATCAAGCTACCATATTTGAGACCTTCTTGCATGACAAGACCTGGATCTTCTGTATGGACGTGAACTTTGACGATCTCATCATCGTTGACAACAAGTAGAGAGTCGCCTAAGTCATTCAAGTAGTTACGGAATTCATCGTAGTCAAAATCTTTAGAATAAGTTGGACCTTGTTTGAGGGCTACCATGATCTCTGTACAGTAACCGAAGGTAATGTCCTCAGTTGCCACATGCCCTGCTACAGACTTGTGGTGCTCTGCATTAATCATTTCACTCATGTTAGCAGGAGTCGCTACAAAGTCTTCAGAAGCACTGTATTCACCAGTAAGAGCTGAAAGGAATCCTTCGTAGATAAAGACTAAACCTTGACCACCTGAGTCTACCACACCAACTTCCTTAAGGACTGGAAGCATTTCTGGCGTCTTAGCCAAAGCTGCTTTTGCACCTTCCAAGGCTGCACGCATGACCTCGACAGCATCATCTGTCTCCTCGGCTTTTTTCTTAGCCCCAATAGCCGCTCCACGAGAAACAGTCAAAATGGTTCCTTCAACTGGTTTCATAACTGCTTTATAAGCTACTTCGACACCGGATTGGAAGGCAAGAGCCAAGTCTTGACCTGTTAATTCATCTTTTTCCTTGATAGCCTGAGAGAAGCCACGGAAGAGCTGAGAAGTGATAACCCCTGAGTTCCCACGCGCGCCCATCAAGAGACCTTTAGCAAGAATGCTCGCTACTTCTCCAACTGTAGAAGCAGGCTTGTCTGCTACTTCTTTGGCACCATTTTCAATGGTCATTCCCATGTTTGTCCCAGTATCTCCATCTGGAACTGGAAAGACGTTCAATGAATTGACATATTCTGCTTGCTTATTCAAACGAGTTGATGCAGCTTGCACCATCTCTTGGAATAAACTGGTAGTAATTTTTGACACGATTATTCTCCTACAACTTTGATATTTTGAATGTAGACATTCACAGTCTGAGCAGTAATTCCTAGTTGATTTTCTAAACTAAAACGAACACGCTCTTGAATGTTTTTTGACACTTCGCTTATCTTTACTCCGTAGCTCAATACGGTATAAACATCAACTGCAATGCTACCATCTTCGGCTGCTTTTATAACAACACCCTTAGAATAATTTTCCTTACCAAGAAGGGCTTGGAAATTGTCTTTGAGGGCATTTTTACTAGCCATACCGACCACACCAAAAATCTCAGTTGCGGCACCACCTACAACGGTTGCAATCACTTCATCTGTCAGTTCGATTTGACCATCTTTTGTATTAATTTTTACAGTCATTTTTTTTACCTCAACTAGTTGATACTCTATTTTATCATATTTCAGCCCAAGTGTAAAAGCAGAATGCTGTATCTGCGGATATTTACTCTATTTTTCAAATGGTTTTATCCTTAGAGCAAAAGAAAAAGACCTAAGCGGTCTTTTCATTTTTATTAAACGCGTTCAACTTTACCTGATTTCAAAGCACGAGCTGAAGCCCAAACTTTTTTAGGTTTACCATCGATAAGAACAGTAACTTTTTGAAGGTTTGGTTTTACGGCACGTTTTGTTTGGTTCATCGCGTGTGAACGGTTGTTTCCTGATACAGTCTTACGACCTGTAAAGTAACATACTTTAGCCATTGTGTTTTCCTCCTATTAGATCTAATATAGCGGATGTGCTAGCACCACATACCGTACTATGTTATCACACTTTCTCGAATTTATCAAGGGCCTAAACTATTTTTTTATTTAACGTAAACAACTCCAAGTTTACCAAAAGCAACTTCCCCACGGATAATCAAGGTTTTGTTTGTTGGCGCTACAGGAGCATCTGCCTTAGCTGCACCAAAGGAGGTTTCTACTTTCAAATCGACACGCCAGTGTTGTGGAACATAGACGGTTGCATTCCCGAAGGCCACTTCAATATTTAAAGTTGCAAAATCACCTAACATCTCTGCATTATCATAGTAGATTTTAGCATCCCCAAAAGCGACTTCCACTTGGTCATCTACGAGATCTTGATCTTGCTTATAGAAGGTCCCGCTACCAAAAGCGACTTCCTTATCCGTGACGACTGTTTTTTTCCCATCGTACCACCATTTTTTTTCATTCCAGAACTTACTTGAATGCGTCAGATAACCAACACCGAGTACCACCAAGATGCTAGCCCAGATGAGAGAATGATTGGTAACTGGCAAAAAGTCATAAGCGTAATTTGCAATGATGAGCGCCAGTAAACCTGTAAAAACTGCCGAAGTGAGATGGCGTCTAAGGATAGACTCAATGGTCTTATAAGCAAAAAAAACAATACCTAGTAAAGGCCATATCTTGCCATCCAAAGAAGGAATTCCAAAATTCCCTTGCAGCAAGATCCAAGCTGCTAAAACCAATAAAACAATACCAAATGCTTTCTTTTTCATGTTTTTTACCTCATGTTTCTTAGATTTTCTTTTAGGAGGGATTGGTAATGCCGTGAGACATGAACCTCCTTGTGGGTCTGATAAAAGGAAATAGTGCCCGTTCCTGAAAAGGACTTGTCCACTGAGTAAATCTGACGGATGTTTGCGATAGTTGACTTGGACACTCGGCTAAAATAGCGAGGCAAGATGGTCTCCAACTCATAGAGTTTGAGCCGAACCTCATAGGCTTCCTTATGGGTATGGGCGTAGATCTTGCTACCTTCGGTTTCAAAGAAGAGAATCTCTGATAGGTCAAGATAATATTCGCCTGTCCCCTTGTAAAAAATCATCCTCGGAGCTGTCGACTCCTGCAAGAGCCGTTGCAAGTCCGCAATTTCATCTGTCAAAGCAGGGGTCTTGATGACAATTTCAGTTTCTTCTAAATCGCCGTCAATCTCAATTCGTAACTTCATCACATCTCCTTTCTGACTCTACTATATCAAAGCTAGATTAGGAAAACAAGGGCAAAAAAGCAAGTGGTCAATTTGAAGCAGTAAGTGGTTGTCAGACTAGCTTGACTTACATGTCAAAAAAGGAAGAAAAGAACCCCCCACATGAGACCACAAGCGTAACCAACGACCACATCCTTGGGATAATGAACACCCCCTAAAACCCTCACCAAGCCCAGCAAAGCTGAAAAGAGCAAACATACTAAACCAACAGGTAGACTAGCATGCAGACTGGCCATGGAGATGATAGTTGCCGAAAAAACATGGCGACTGGGCATAGACTGTCCCGAACTATCCTTGTCAAGTAAGGGGGCGATGTCCCAAGTTTCGTAGGGGCGTGGATGATTGATTTTCTTACGAAAGAGGGACAAAATTACAAAGCCTGTAGCAGGGACAAGCAAATAGACCCCGACTTGCTGACCAAGTCCTAGCTGCAGGTAAACGGTAACTAGTAAGGTCAGATAGACCAGGGGCATAGCTACTGTCATCAAACGATTAAAACTAAGCAATAGAAATAAAAGAGTTGGATGGCTAGTTAGTTTGGAGCTAATGTTTCTATACCATTCTTGATAATTTTTCATCTATTCTTCTCACTAACACTTTATTTTTGCCTCTAGGCGAGGCACTTGTCTTCTAGTATAGTGCAGAAAAAGAAGGCCGTCAAGCCTTCTTTTGATTTATTCTTCTGCTTCGTCTTCTGTAAACTGACTATTATAGAGATCCGCATAGAAACCACCTTGAGCCATGAGTTCTTCATGATTGCCTTGTTCGATGATATTTCCATCTTTCATGACCAAGATCAAGTCTGCATTTCGGATGGTTGACAAGCGGTGGGCGATGACAAAGGAAGTTCGACCTTCCATCAAACGGTCCATGGCTTTTTGGATCAATTCCTCTGTACGTGTGTCGACTGAAGATGTCGCTTCATCCAAAATCAAGAGTGGTGCATCCTTGAGAAGGGCACGAGCAATAGTTAAGAGCTGTTTTTGTCCAACAGACAAGGTCACAGTGTCATCCAAAACAGTATCGTAGCCATCTGGCAAGGTCATGATAAAGTGGTGGATTCCCACAGCCTTGCTGGCCTCCATCATTCGTTCATCGCTGATGCCCGTTTGATTGTAGATGAGATTATCTCGAATGGTTCCTTCAAAGAGCCAAGTGTCCTGCAAGACCATTGAAAAGGCATCGTGTACTTCTGAGCGTTTCATGTCCTTAGTATCCACGCCATCGATGCGGATGCTTCCCTTATCTATCTCATAGAACTTCATCAAAAGATTGACAATGGTTGTCTTCCCAGCCCCAGTCGGTCCAACGATAGCAACCTTCTGACCTGCATGAGCTGTCGCAGAAAAGTCATGGATGATGGTGCGCTCTGGTGTATAGCCAAAGGACACATGATCAAAGACTACTTCCCCTTTCATGTTGCTCAATTTTCTGTCCTTATGAGATTCATCTTGCATCTCTGCTTCAGCTAGAAATTCTAATACACGAGTCATGGCTGCACTCGCTTGTTGCAGGCTCGTAATCCCTTGGGCAATCTGTGACAGAGGTTGGGAGAAGGTCCGTACGTAAACCATAAAGGCTACGATAATCCCTATCGTGATATGCCCTTCTAACGCCAGCGCGGCACCAACGATGATGACTAAGACATAACTAAAGTTTCCAACAAAGAACATGGCTGGCATCATGATACCAGAGATAAACTGAGATTTCCAGATACTATCATGCAAGTCTTGGTTTAAACCTGCAAATCTCGCTTTGGAGGTGTCCACTGCGTTGTAACTGGTCACAACATTATGACCTGAGTACATTTCTTCTACATAACCATTGACGGCTGCTAGATTATTTTGTTGGGCTTTAAAATAACCCTGTGACTTGGCCATGATTACGGAAACCGCCGCAAAACCAACAAGGGTTGATACAACGGTTACCAATGCCAAAATCCAGTTCATCCCAAACATGGTCACCAAGACAGCAATCAACAAGAAACTAGCTGAAAGAACTGTCCCTAGACTTTGGTTGAGAGATTGCGCTGCTGTATCCACATCATTGGTCACGCGCGAAAGGGTATCTCCTTGTGAATGACGGTCAAAATAGCCAAGTGGCAAACGATTGATTTTTTCAGCGATTGCCGTCCGCAAGCGTTTTGAAAAATGCTGAATGCTCGTTGAAAAGATATAGGCCTGTGTATAATTAAGGATAGCGCCAAATACATAGAGAATCACTAAAAAGCTAGCAATGTTTGACACAGCTACCAGGTCGATTTCTGTAGCCAAGCCATCTGAAATCAAGTTGGTAATTTCCTTAATCTTAGTTGGACCATAAACGGTGATTATGCTTGAAATGACTGCAGCCACAACTGCTATTAGGAGAGGGAGTTGGAGGCCTGCCATATAAGGTTTGCACTGTTTCCAGACTGAAACTTTTTTATTTTCCATGTTCCAATTCCTCCTTCGATAGTTGTGAGTAGGCAATTTCTTGGTAGACTTCGTTGGTTGCAAGAAGTTCCTTGTGGGTGCCTTGTCCCACGACTTTACCTTGATCCAAAACTAAGATCAGGTCGGCGTCCATAATGGTAGAAATCCGTTGCGCTACGATGAGCTTGGTCATGGATTTTGTTTTCTCAGCTAGCTCTTGGCGAAGGACACGATCTGTCTTGTAGTCCAAGGCTGAGAAAGAGTCATCAAAGATGAGAAACTCTGGTTTACGAGCCAAGGCACGCGCAATGGCCAAACGCTGTCTTTGACCTCCTGAGAAGTTGGTTCCACCTTGGGCTACTTCTGATGCAAGACCTGCTTCCTTGTCCTCGATAAATGCTTTAGACTGGGCCAATTCAAGGGCTTGCCACATAGCAGTCTCACTTAGAGGACTTTCTTGACTCTTACCAAAGTCTAGATTGCCCTTGACATCTCCTGAGAAGAGGACTGCTTTTTGTGGAATATAGCCGACCTTATTGCGCAAATCTTCCAAATTGTAATCTTGTACATTGACACCATCCACTAGGATTTGTCCATCTGAAACGTCGTAAAAACGTGGTAAGAGGTTGACAAGCGTAGACTTACCTGATCCAGTCGATCCGATGAAGGCTACGGTTTGACCCGCTTCTGCTTTGAAAGTGACATGTTCCACGACTGCTTCAGAGTTTTTTGAGTAGCGGAAAGTCACATCACGGAATTCCACTTGTCCTTGAACTGAAGGATCCGCTGTCTGTGCATGACTAGGATTTTCAATAGAAGAATGCAGATCCAATACTTGATTGATACGTCCTGCCGAAACCAAGGTACGAGGAAGAACGATAAAGAGTGCTCCCATGAGAAGGAAGCCCATCACGACCTGCATAGCATAGGACATGAAGACCACCATATCACTAAAGAGTGGCAGACGTTCTGCCAAACTTGCGTCGTTGATGATATAGGCACCAATCCAGTAAATGGCTAAACTCAATCCACTGGAAATCGCCATCATAATCGGGTTCATAATCGCCATCAATCGATTGACAAAGAGATTGAGACGTGTTACCTCATCGTTGGCTGCTTCAAATTTCTTATCTTGATAATCTTCCGCATTGTATGCACGAACAACTCGAATCCCAGTCAAACTTTCACGAGTGATGCTATTGAGTTTATCTGTCAATTTTTGGATGACAGATTGTTTTGGAAAGGCCAGAGTCATGAGAACAGTGGTCATTAAAACATTGACAATAACAGCCACAACGACTGCCCAGAGCCAGTATTCCGATTTCCCAAGGATTTTTCCAATGGCCCAGATAGCCATAATTGGCCCACGAGTAACCACTTGCAAGCCCATGGTAAAGAGCATCTGAACCTGTGTGATATCATTAGTCGTCCGAGTCAAAAGACTTGGGATTGAAAAACGTTTGATCTCTGTCTGCGAGAAATCTAGAACACGATTAAAAATATCGCTTCGTAAATGAGTTGTGTAAGACGCTGCAACGCGAGCAGCAAAGAAACCAACCATAACAGATGAAAAGAAAGCCAATAAAGACAAACCAATCATCTTCGCAGCTGGTGACCAGAGTTCACCCAACTGCGTTCCAGACATTCCCAGTAATTCTGTAATTTGCGAAATGTAAGTCGGTACCTCTAACTCGAGATAGACCGAGAAACAAGTAAACAGAATCGTAAGGACGATCATTCCCCACTCTTTTCCTGTAATACGTTTAGCGAGTTTCTTCATTCTCTCCTCCTATCTTCTCAACATTTTCTTGCAATTGCCCGAGTACCTTTTCAAAGATTGCCAAGTCTGACTTTGAAACACCCTCTAGCAGACTCTGATCGATCCGATCAAAAAATGCCTTAACTTTTTGCATCTGCGAACGCGATTTCTCCGTCAGGCGAACAAATTTTGCCCGCTTATCACTCGGGCTCGCCTCTAGCTCAACCAAACCATTTTGCACCATGCGCTTGACTAGATTACTCGCCACAGATTTAGTAATATTGAGTTCCTGCTCGATATCCTTAATCAAGACCAGTTCCTCTTTTTGTTCACAATGATCTAAAAAACGCAGAACCTGCCCTTGCGGTCCACCCATAAATTCAATGCCACATCGCTTAGCTTCTTTCTGTACCATCAGATGAACCTGGTGTCCAAAACGTTTGAACATTAACATCGGCTTGTCCATGATTGCTCCTTTCTTACGATAAATATAGTTCTCACAAGAACTATATAAGTTTCCATGAGAACTATTTTATCATTTTCAGAAAAGATGTCAAGAAAAAAGTTTCCTAGAGAACTATTTTAGTTTAAATTGACATTAGGCAATATTTTTTCTATAATAAGCACTAACTACTGTGGATAGAAATCCATTCACTCGATGAAGGGAGAAAGCTTTCAAATGAAACCAGAAGAACAAAGAGTTTTAGGAATCTTAGCAACCATTTTTGGAGCCATCGCACTTTTAGGGTCCTGGATTCCATTTATTAACTATCTATCATTTTTCATCGCCATTGTCGCATTTATCTTGGGGATTATCGGCCTTATCGTCAATCTCAAAAAACGGAAAACCATGGCCATTATCGGAACATCCCTCGCAGTTGCTTCTGTTGTACTTTTCTTTACGACCCAAGTACTGTACGCTAATGTCTACAAAGAGTTTATCAGGGAGTTTAACCGTTCCTACAGCGAGGCAAGTGCCTCAATGGAGCGCGAAGAAGAAAGCGACTTGACAGATGATAGCGCCTATTCCATCCCAGAGGAGGAAGAAGACGATAACTTCACCTGGACCCAGGAACAGTTCGACGCCTTAATCGAAGGTGACCTTGATAACAAAGGAAAAGGTGGTACCAACTACAAGGATATTATCAAAAAACACGGACTACCAGACTCCGAGTTTGACTCCACTATCGGAGGCTATGATACGAGAAAAATCACCTATATCTCCATTGGTGACAAGATCAAGACTGTTACCTTAACTTTTGCAAAACAAGACAATGGACAGCTCTTGCTAGTTCAAAAACATGCAGTCGGTCTAGGTCTAGAAAAAAGCAAGAAACAAAACGATTCTGAAACCAGAGTTTAAGTTCAAATATCAAAAAAAACGAACAGCTAGTAAAACTGTTCGTTTTTCTATTAGAATCCATCTACGTTTGTGTAGATCTTTTGTACGTCTTCATCGTCTTCAAGAACGCTGTAAAGTTTTTCAAAGGTTTCAAGGTCTTCACCTGACAATTCCACTTCAGACTGAGGAATCATTTCCAATTCAGTCACTTGGAATTCTTCGATGCCAGACTCACGAAGGGCAACGATAGCCTTGTGAAGGTCTGTTGGAGCTGTATAAACCGTGATTGTTCCTTCTTCTGCTTCTACATCGTCCACATCCACATCTGCTTCTAGCAATTGCTCAAAGACTGCATCAGCGTCCTCACCTGCAAATACGATCACACCCTTGTTGTCAAAGAGGTAAGAAACTGAACCTGATGCACCCATGTTTCCGCCGTTTTTACCAAAAGCTGCACGGACATTAGCTGCGGTACGGTTGACGTTTGAAGTCAAGGTATCCACAATCAACATGGAACCATTTGGTCCAAAACCTTCGTAACGTCCTTCTGTAAAGGTTTCGTCTGTATTTCCTTTGGCTTTATCAATCGCTTTATCAATAACGTGTTTCGGCACTTGGGCTTGTTTCGCACGGTCGATAACGAATTTCAAAGCAGTGTTTGATTCTGGGTCTGGATCACCTTTTTTAGCTGCTACATAGATTTCTACACCAAATTTTGCATATACTTTAGAGTTAGCTCCATCTTTAGCCGTTTTCTTGGCTACGATATTGGCCCATTTACGTCCCATTAGGAATCTCCTTTTTTCACATTTTAATCTTTCTTATTATAACACAAGTTTTTTCGATTTTCACTAGAGGAAATGGATTTTATTCAGCAAATCCAGCTAGGATTGTCCTTTTGTTGCCAAGATTGCCTTGCCTTCTTTTATCAGGGGATGGCGGAAAAGTGAAAAGTACAGTTGGGTAGTCATGGCAACCCAGATAAGGGGTTCGCAGAGAATAACTCCCCTATACCCTGCCCAAGGGATAATCAAGACCACAAAAACGATTTTCCCGATTAGTTCTATAAAGCTGGAAACTAGAGGAAGGACTTTCTGCCCCAATCCCTGCAAGCAATTCCGATAAATCAGCAAAAGGCTCAAAATTGGATAAAAGACTGAACTGATTTGCAGGTAGAGGCTACCATTTTCTACCAAGTAGGTATCTGTCGAACTGGCCAAGAAAGAAACCAAACTAGGACTGGCAAAAAAGAGGAAGATACAAACAAAACCTGCCCAGGACATGCTCAAACGACTCCCAATACCAAGACCTTGGACTATGCGATCTGGTCGCTTGGCCCCAAGATTCTGAGAGGCAAAGGTCGTCATAGCAGAAGAAATAGCCGTCATTGGAAGGAGAGCAAAGGCCATAATCCGTCGAGCTGCTGTTTGTGCACTAATAATCACAGCTCCAAAAGTATTAACAGAAGACTGTAAAATCACGCTACCAATGGACACAATCGAACTCATCAGACCCATGGCCAAACCTTGTTCTAAAAGATCCGCGTACAAGGCCTTGTTCCATTTAAAATGCTTGAGTTGAGGGAGCAGTTCTGGAACACTCTTACGGATATAGAAAAAGCAAAGAACCGCTGACAAGCCTTGCGAAATGATGGTAGCAAGCCCTGCGGATTGAACTCCCAGATGCAGTTGCGTAATGAAATAGAGATCCAGAACCACATTGACCAAAGCAGAAAAAATCAGAAATCCAAGAGCTGCTAGACTGTCTCCAATGGATCGCAACAAGCCTGCAAAAAGATTATAGGCAAAGCTGACACCTACACAGGTCACAATCATAGAAATATATTGATAGGATTGAGGAAGGATTTCTGCAGGGGTATCTAAATATTGCAAGAGTGGATACAGACCGACAAATCCCATCAGCATGATCACAATGCTCAAAAGAACACCTAAAATCCAAGTTGCTGCTACTGCTTCCTTGATTTTAGTGAAATTACGAGCCCCATAATAGCGGGCAATGACGATCCCCATCCCATTGCCAACACCAAGCGTAAAACCTATAATCAAATCAAAAATGGCAGTTGTCGCCCCTACTGCAGCCAAAGAATCTTGACCAAGAAAACGCCCAACAATCAAGACGTCAGCTGTATTATAGAGTTGTTGGAAAATATTTGACAGCAAGATTGGAAAGGCAAAGCTTAACAGCGCAGGAAGAATAGGACCATGTATCAAGTCCACGGATCGTTTCTTATTCATAAAGCTATTATATCAGCTTTCTAAAGGAGCGACAAGGCTCTGTTACTAAGTTTGCAATCAATTGCTTACAGAGAGACAATTTGCTATAATCAAGAAAAGGAGTTCATTTATGAGTTTGACCAGTCAATTAATTACCGATGTATTTCCTGATCTGGATAAGGTTGAAAAGCTAAACAAAGAAGCTTTTCCCGAGGAAGAACGAGTCCCTCTGTCTGAGTTCTTGCGCTATCAGGACCGAGAAGACGCTCACTTTTTTGCCTTTTATAACCAAGAAGAGTTTGTCGGCTTTGCTTTTGCCATCTCCAATCCAAAGGCCTTCTATATCAGTTTTTTTGCCATCATGCCCCACCTGAGAAGCCACGGGTATGGAAAGGAAATCATCGAAAAGCTGACTGATTTTTACCAGCGAACCATGTTACTCGAAGTCGAGCGATTGGATGAAGAATGCGATAACTTGGAGCAAAGGAAGGCTAGAATGGACTTCTATCGACAAAATGGCTTTAAAACAGCCAACGCTTTCCTTGAGTACGATGGTTTGAGTTTTGAAATCCTCTATCGTGGCGACTATTTTGACGAAGAAGCCTATCGCGACATCTTCCAAAAGTTACAAAATGAACATTATTTTGACTTTCATATAGAGTATCGTCGTTTTAGTGACCATTAAACAAGACTTATCCATCCGGTGAAGAACCTCTCTTTTTCGATAGAAACTACATATAAAAATGCATGTAATCTACGATTACATGCATTTTTTATTTTCAACTGATCAGAATAAACTTTTATTCTCTCTATGGCTTAAGCTTCTGCATTGCCTTCCGGAAGAAGGAAGTAGAGAATAGCATAAGCTAAGATTCCAGAACCACCAAGTAGGGTGAAGATAATCCAAAGTGCACGAACAAGTGTGTGGTCCATGTTAAAGTAGTCACCGATACCAGCACAAACACCAGCAATCTTTTTGTCTTGTACGTTTCGAACAAGGCGTTTTTCCATTATAGTAGTCTCCTTTTTATAGAATGATTTAATTTTTTTGATTAAATACTCTTTTATTACGCTTTTGAAGCTTATGGAGACTTAATATTTAAACATAAAAAGCAGAGAAAGACTTCTCCGCTTTTATTTTTAATCTTCAATTTCGATTTCGAGTCCGTCGCCTAGGTCAAGTGTTACTTCTTGGTTAGGTGCTAAATCTTCTGCAACAGAGGTAGGAGTTGTTCTTTCTTCATCTTCAATCAAACCATATTGAACACGGACTTGGTGGTCAATGGCATCAAAGATTTCTGGGTGATCCGCCAAGTATTTCTTAGCATTTTCAGATCCTTGTCCGATTTTTTCACCCTTGTAAGAGTACCATGCTCCCGCTTTTTGGATGATATCGAGATCACTTGCAATCTTCAAGAGCTCACCAGTCTTAGAAATTCCTTCTCCGTACATGATTTCAACAAAGGCTTCCTTAAATGGTGGAGCTACCTTGTTTTTCACGACCTTGATCTTGGTTTCCTTACCGACATTGGTATCTTTTTGATCACCAGTTCCCTTGATTTGTGTGCTTCCACGAACATCCAAACGGACTGAAGCGTAGAATTTCAAAGCACGTCCACCAGGTGTTGTTTCTGGATTTCCAAACATGACTCCAACTTTTTCACGCAATTGGTTGATAAAGATGGCGATTGTTTTGGTTTTATTGATAGAAGCACCAAGTTTACGCATGGCCTGGCTCATCATACGAGCTTGCAAACCAACGTGACTATCTCCAATATCCCCATCAATTTCCGCACGAGGTACAAGGGCCGCAACCGAGTCGATAACGACAAGGTCAACTGCACCTGAGTCAATCAATTTTCCAGCAATTTCAAGACCTTGCTCTCCTGAGTCTGGTTGTGACAAGAGCAATTCGTCAATGTTCACACCAAGGGCTGCAGCATAGGCTGGGTCAAGAGCATGTTCCGCATCGATAAAGGCTGCAATACCACCTTCTTTCTGTGCTTGCGCAACAGCGTGAAGGGCAACCGTTGTCTTACCAGATGATTCTGGTCCATAGATTTCGATGATACGTCCTTTAGGATAACCACCTGAACCAAGAGCAATGTCCAGAGCCAATGAGCCTGAGCTCATCACTTGAACTTTTTGCTCCGCGCGCTCACCCAAGCGCATGATTGAGCCTTTACCAAAGTCTTTCTCAATCAATTTAAGAGCATCGTTCAATGCTTTTTCACGGTCTGCTCCAAATTTTTTCCCAATTTCATCTAATTTTTTTGTTGGTTTTTTCGCCATTTTGTTCTCCTATATTCTACTGGTCCTTAGACCTATCTTTCATTATACCAAAATTTAGTCACTTAATAAAGCCTTGCGAACTAGGTTAAAGGCATGCATGACCGCAATATGTCGAACATCTGCTCGACTCCGTCCTGCAATATTGGCCTTGATCACCTCTGTCCCTTTTGCATGTGCCAGTCCAATAAAAACTGTACCAGCTGGATGACCCTCTAGGCTATCTGGCCCAGCTACACCTGTCAGACTGACTCCATAATCAGACTGAGTCTTGATCCGTGCCTGCTCTGCCATTTTTCGAGCCGTAAACTCAGAAACAACCCCGTGTTCTTTTAGCTCTTGCTCGGAAATATCCAACATCTTGGACTTTTCTTCTAGGCTGTAAGTGACAAAACCGCCATTAAAGATTGCTGAAACGCCCGAAAAGTCTGCTAATGTTGCTTGAAAGAGACCTGCCGTCAAGCTTTCTGCCGCAGTAATGCTTTTCTGTCTCTTCTTTAGCTCTTCTACAACGACACTTGCGAGGCTGGTTTCTTCCCCATATCCGTAACAGATGTCTCGTAGAGAAATTCCCTCAAAAGTCTGGCGATCCAAGATTTGATTTTCTAGGATGTCCAGTGCTTGATCAGCCTTTTCTTGATTGACTGCTTTTGTAGACAAGCGCAAGGTCACTTCTCCCGTCTTAGCATACGGCGCCAAAGTCGGATCGGTTTGATGGTCAATTAAATCCGCCAAAATGGTCACCAACTGACTCTCCCCAATTCCAAAGAAACGGAGCACTCGTGAGTATAACTTGGTACCAGTCATTAACTTGGGTAAGAGTTGATTTAAGACCATAGGTTTCAATTCACTAGGTGGTCCTGGGAGGACCACGTAGGTCACGCCATCCACTTCCGACACCCCTCCTACTGCTAAACCTGTCTCATTTGGCAGTGGAGTCGCCCCTTCTACAATTTGGGCTTGGCGCTCATTATTCGGTGTCCGAGCATAGTCAGGTCTATGAGCAAAGAAAATATCCAGTTTCTCTTGCGCTTGAGGGTCAAACACTAGATCTTTTCCCAAAAATTTTGCCAGGGTTTGTTTGGTCAAATCATCCTCGGTTGGTCCCAAGCCCCCTGTCAAAATCACAAGATTACTACGTTGACTCGCAATCTCAAGCAAGGACAAAAGACGAGCTTCATTATCTCCAACAGCTGTTTGGAAGTAGACATCTACCCCGATTTCGGCTAGTTTCTCTGATAAAAACTGAGCATTGGTATTGACAATCTGCCCTGTTAAAATTTCTGTTCCAACAGCAATAATTTCTGCTTTCATGTTTCCTCCTACTTATCTATTCGAATTTTTTTGAAAAAATCGCAGGAAATTTCCCACGATTTGATTCTTTTCTTATTCTGCTTCTTCGTTTGAAGCGTTCGTACTGGTTGAAGGTGCTGTCCGACCAAAGGCTGTTTCGTACAGTACCGCATTGGTTTCCAATTCTGTCACTGGCTCTTTACCTAGCGAACTACGCAAGAGATTTTGCATTTCGAGCATATGTTCTGAAGTGACAATCTGATAAGAAATTCCCTGTAGCTCAGCATCTTCCCCACGCAATTGATGCGTTTCGATATTCTTGAAGGAATCTTGATAGCCGAGCAATTGTGGAATGCTCTTAGCTGACAAGTCCACATTGGTCTGCATGTTATCACTCAAAGCTTTGAGGATACCTTGATAATGACTCACACTGTTTAGGCTCAAAACCTTCTCAACGATCTTTTGAATAACTTCACGTTGACGTTTTTGACGACCATAGTCTCCCTCTGGGTCTTGGTAACGCATCCGTGAATACACCAGAGCTTCCTCCCCATTCAAGGTTTGTTCTCCAACACCGATAGAAATCTTATTAAACTCCTCTTGGTCAGCAATCGAAATTGGGAAACCGAGTGTATTGTTGACGGTAATTCCACCAACCGCATCCACCAATTGTTGAAGCCCCTGCATGTTAACCATCACATAGCGGTCAATGTGGATATTCATCATCTTTTGAATAGTAGAAATTGCAAGTTCCGCACCACCATTAGCATAGGCCGCATTGAGTTTGGCTTCCTGAACTTGACCGTTTCCAGTCTCAATCTTGGTCAAAATATCCCGTTCCAAACTCATCATAGTGGTTTTCTTTGTTTTGGGATTAACCGTCAGGAGAATCATGGAATCACTATTTCCCGCCCACGGGTCTGTACGTTCCACATTTCCCGTATCTACCCCCATCAAGAGGATGGTCAGAGGCTCCGTCGCTTCGATAACGTTGGTTTCTTCCCCGATTTTTTTGTAAGTCTTTTTACTTAGGGTTTCTGTTCCCTGTTGGTAGATGGTATAGCCATAAACCGCTACACCTAAAACTGTTACTGCTAGGAAACCTAGCACCATTCCAATTAATTTTTTAATCATCTCGTTATTCATTTATCAGCTTGCCCATAAGACAAACATCTAAAAATATCCCTTCTGCTAAATAGGCTCCTCTTTCTTGTAAGCCTTCTGTGATAAATCCCATTTTTGAGTAGAGGTGGATCGCAGCCTCGTTTCGTTTTTGTACACTAAGTTGCAAACGGCGCAAGACGCCACTGACTTTAGCCCACTCGATGCCTTCTTCTAGAAGTATAGTCGCCAAGCCTTGGTTCCAGAATTTCCTGCGAACTGCTAGAAAAACATCACCGATATGTCGAACTCTTAAATGTTGGTCCGCTGTGATATTTAAGACTCCTGCAATCTCATCATTCAGTAAGGCGAGGAGAGTAATTTGATTCTCTGATGCAGCTTGTTTTTCGATAAAAAGAGCCATTTCAGAAGCTGTCATCATGATGCCATTTTCATCCAAGCTGGTAAAATCTGTCTCTTGACCGACACAATCTAAAAATGCAATTAAGGCTGTAGCATCTGAAATCTCTGCCTCACGAATACACAACTCATACTCCATCTTGAAGCTCCTTGATGAGTTGTTCAGCCCGAGAGCCATGAGCCGTAAAATGAAGACAACGCCCCTCAGCTTCTTTCAAAATTTCCAACTCCAAGTAAGAATCTGGTAAATCTTCACCCAAAAGATGCCCCCACTCAATAACAGTCACACCACCACCGAAGAGAAACTCATCCAAGTCAATAGAATCAGCATCACCTTCGATACGGTAGACATCCAAGTGGTAAAGTGGCAAACGTCCTTCGTACTCTCTGACAATGGTATAGGTTGGACTTTTAATCATTTGACGGATATCCAAGCCCTTAGCAAGGCCTTTTGTAAAGGTTGTTTTACCCGCTCCCAACTCTCCAGTCAAGATCAGAACATCGTCTTTTTGAAGCAAATGACCTAATCTTTCTCCGAGAGCTAGAAGCTCTTCTTCATTTTTTGTGTGCATGCTACTATTATACCAAAAAGTTTTCTTTTGTGTGAATTTTCTTTATGGACTTACTATAACAATTTTGAAAAATTCTCCTCCACTTAAAAGAATACAACTATTGAAAAAACAAACAGGATATCCCGAATCAGGTGCCCATAAAAGGAGATTTCCCTTTGAATACATTTGGGAAAAAGGAAACGTGCGCATAGAAAACCAACACTGATATAAAGAAGAATCGAGGAAATCACTATGGGGTTCCTCAAGAAAACTATCGTAGCTAGAACGGAAATGACGACTGTTTTCTTTTTATTTAGGTGATTTTCTATAGCGCGAAAAATTTTATCAAAAGGTAAGAAAATCAATAGATCTACTCCTAGCAAGAAAAAGAAGGAGGGTAAAAAGAGGTCAACCAATTCCTGTTGCAATTTGCTAGTGGTTTGGATGCTTTCTGAGAGAACCAGACAGGTTGCCAAAAGATTGACTACTAAAAGGAGGCAATAAACAAGACTCACTTTCTTTTGAACATGTAAAATACTATGTCTAGACTGGTCTGCTGTATGGAAATAATTTATCCCAGCGCACAAAACAGAAATTCCTACTATCAAAATCAAAAAATAAGCATTGGTCTGTTTTAAAGATAAAAAGGATTCTTTCCATAATAGACAACTACTAAAACTAATCTGGATGACTGCAATCAGTAACAATAGGCGAATTGATTTTACCATTTCTTTTCCCTCCCTATATGGGATTATACCTTTTGAGGAGTTTGAAATGATTGTTTCCGCCTCAAGTGTCCTTTTTTTGTGCTCAACTGACCAAAAAACAGCTCTGTTGTGCGCAGAACTGTTCTTTTACCAGTCTAATCCTTAAACCAGAGAGCAATTTCACGTTTTGCAGAAGCTTCCGAATCGGAGCCGTGAACTACATTTTGAATGGCTTGATTGTCTCCTGCAGCCTTAGCAAAATCTCCTCGGATAGTTCCTGGCAGAGCTGCTTCTGGACGAGTAGCCCCCATCATGGTCCGCCAAGTTTCAATCACTTTCGGACCTGATAGAATGCCCACCACTACTGGTCCTGAAGTCATAAACTGACGGATAGGAGGATAAAAACTTTTTTCAACCAAGTCTTGATAGTGCTGGTCAATCAAATCTTCTGAAACTGCTGAACGCAACTCTAATTTTTCGAGTTTGAAACCTCGTTGTTCCATTCTTTGCAGAATTTCGCCAACCAGCCCTCTTTTCACACCATCTGGCTTAATGATAAAGAATGTTTGTTCCATATGGACACCTCCTTGGCATTTTAGTTCTTCTATTCTACCATACTTTATGAAAAAGTGGGAAAATTTTCTGAAATAAAGCAAAGAGAACCCAAAGGTTCTCTTGTTTGCTTTTATTCTACTGTTTCTTCAACTTGGACTTCCACAACTTCCTCTACAGGAGCAAGTTCTGCCTCTTCTTGTTCTGGAGCCAGATATTCTGCTTCATTGATAGCTTGTGGTTCAAGGTTACGGTAGCGAGCCATACCAGTACCTGCTGGGATGATCTTACCGATGATAACATTTTCTTTGAGTCCAAGGAGATGGTCTTTCTTACCACGGATGGCCGCATCTGTAAGGACACGAGTTGTTTCCTGGAAGGAAGCCGCTGACAAGAAACTGTTGGTTTCAAGTGAGGCTTTGGTGATTCCCATAAGAACTGGGCGACCAGTCGCTGGGACTCCACCTGCGATAAGAACATCTTTGTTAGCATCTGTAAAGTCGTTGATGTCCATGAGGGTACCCATGAGGAGGTCTGTGTCACCTGGATCCATGACACGAACTTTACGGATCATTTGACGAACCATTACCTCGATGTGTTTGTCACCGATTTCTACCCCTTGGCTACGGTAAACTTTTTGTACTTCACCGAGAAGGTAAGTTTCAACTGACAAGACATCACGAACAGCAAGGAGACGTTTTGGTTGGATAGAACCTTCTGTAAGAGCTGCACCGCGAGAGACTTGGTCTCCAACTTCAACACGCATACGGGCTGTAAATGGTACCACGTACTCACCTTCGCCAGTTTCACCCTTAACGAAGACTTTCTTAGTACGAGTTGACGCGTCTTCTTCGATGGCAGTAACTTGTCCTTTGACCTCTGTGATGACCGCTTCCCCTTTAGGATTGCGGGCTTCAAAGATTTCTTGGACACGAGGAAGACCCTGAGTGATATCGGTATTTGAGGCAACCCCACCCGTGTGGAAGGTACGCATTGTAAGCTGTGTACCAGGTTCCCCGATAGATTGGGCAGCGATTGTACCAACTGCTTCACCAACTTCAACCGCATCACCTGTCGCCAAGTTGATACCATAACAGTGACGGCAGACACCATGACGAGTGTTACATGTAAATACGGAGCGGATAGTCACTTCTTCCACACCAGCATTGACAATTTCACGCGCCTTGTCTTCTGTAATCAACTCATTTGGACCGATGATCACTGCACCAGTTTCTGGATGTTTAACAGTTTTCTTAGTGTAACGACCGTTGAGGCGTTCTTCGAGAGACTCGATCATCTCTTTTCCTTCTGCGATAGAACGGATCAAGAGACCACGGTCTGTTCCACAGTCGTCCTCACGGATGATAACGTCTTGGGCAACGTCAACCAAACGACGAGTCAAGTAACCTGAGTCGGCTGTCTTAAGGGCCGTATCGGTCATACCTTTACGGGCACCGTGAGTTGAGAAGAACATTTCGAGTACTGACAAACCTTCGCGGAAGTTTGAAAGGATTGGCAATTCCATGATACGTCCGTTCGGAGCGGCCATCAGACCACGCATACCGGCAAGCTGTGAGAAGTTTGAGATGTTACCACGGGCTCCAGAGTCCATCATCATAACGATTGGGTTCTTCGGATCTTGGTTGGCAACCAAACGTTTCTCCAATTTTTCACGAGCAGCACGCCATTCAGCTGTAACAGCGTTGTAGCGCTCGTCGTCTGTAATCATACCACGACGGAATTGTTTGGTGATTTGTTCTACACGTTTGTGTGATTCTTCGATGATTTCAGCCTTGTCTTCAACAACTGGGATATCGGCAATACCCACTGTCAAACCTGCAAGAGTTGAGTGGTGGTAACCGAGGTTCTTCATGCGGTCAAGTAGGGCAGAAGTTTCTGTCGTACGGAAACGTTTGAAGATTTCAGCGATGATATTCCCAAGATTTTTCTTCTTGAATGGAGGGTTGAGTTCAAGATTACGAATAGCTTCCTTGATATCTCCACCTAGTGGCAAGAAGTATTTAGCTGGAACACCTTCTGTTAAGTTGGCATTTGTTGGTTCTTGCAAGTAAGGCAGACCCTCTGGCATGATGTCATTGAAGAGGATTTTACCAACTGTTGTCAGCAAGACCTTGTGTTTTTGTTCTTCAGTCCAAGGTTTGTTGAGGCTATCTGTCGCGATACCAACACGTGAGTGGAGGTGAACATAACCATTACGGTAAGCCATAACCGCTTCGTCACGGTCTTTGAAGACCATTCCTTCCCCTTCACGACCAGCTTCTTCCATGGTCAAGTAGTAGTTACCCAAAACCATGTCCTGAGAAGGAGTAACAACTGGTTTACCATCTTTCGGGTTCAAGATATGCTCAGCAGCCAACATCAAGATACGAGCTTCTGCTTGAGCTTCTTCTGAAAGCGGTACGTGGATGGCCATTTGGTCCCCGTCAAAGTCGGCATTGTAGGCTTCACAGACAAGCGGGTGCAAGCGAAGGGCCTTACCATCAATCAAGACTGGCTCGAAGGCTTGGATACCCAAACGGTGAAGGGTAGGTGCGCGGTTCAAAAGTACTGGGTGTTCTTTGATAACTTCTTCGAGGATATCCCAGATACGTTCGTCTCCACGTTCCACCAAGCGTTTAGCTGCCTTAACGTTTTGCACGATGTCACGGGCAACGATTTCGCGCATGACGAATGGTTTAAAGAGCTCGATCGCCATTTCGCGTGGCACACCACATTGGTACATCTTAAGAGTTGGACCAACGGCGATAACGGAACGTCCTGAGAAGTCAACACGTTTACCGAGCAAGTTTTGACGGAAGCGTCCTTGTTTCCCTTTAAGCATGTGGCTCAATGATTTCAGTGGACGGCTACCTGGTCCTGTGATCGGACGACCACGACGACCATTGTCAATCAAAGCGTCAACCGCTTCTTGAAGCATACGCTTCTCATTTTGAACGATGATTCCTGGTGCATTCAACTCAAGCAAACGAGCCAAACGGTTGTTACGGTTGATAACACGGCGGTAAAGGTCGTTCAAGTCAGATGAGGCAAAACGGCCACCATCCAACTGCAACATTGGACGAAGATCTGGTGGAATAACCGGAAGGATGTTGAGAATCATCCATTCAGGTTTATTTCCAGACTTGTAAAAGGCATCCAAAACATCCAAACGACGGATAGCTTTGACACGTTTTTGTCCAGTAGCTGTTTTCAACTCTTCTTTGAGTTCAGTAATTTCTTTTTCAAGATCTACTTGTTTCAAGAGGTCTTGGATGGCTTCGGCACCCATTTTGGCAACGAATGAACCATAACCATACTCACGCAAGCGCTCACGGTATTCGCGCTCTGTCATGATAGACTTGTGCTCAAGTGGAGTATCCTTCGGATCAATCACCACGTAAGCCGCAAAGTAGATAACTTCCTCGAGGGCACGAGGGCTCATATCAAGGGTCAAGCCCATACGACTTGGAATCCCCTTGAAATACCAGATGTGAGATACAGGAGCTTTCAACTCGATGTGCCCCATACGCTCACGACGAACTTTCGTACGCGTTACTTCAACCCCACAGCGGTCACAAACAATCCCTCTGTAACGAATGCGTTTGTACTTCCCACAAGCACATTCCCAGTCTTTAGTAGGACCAAAGATGACTTCGTCAAAGAGTCCTTCACGTTCTGGTTTCAACGTACGGTAATTGATTGTTTCAGGTTTTTTGACTTCTCCATAAGACCATGAACGGACTTTGCTTGGAGAAGCTAGGGTGATTTGCATACTTTTAAAACGATTTACATCAACCACTATTTCTTCCCTTTCTATTCTAAGTGAACTGCTTATTCTTGTTCAGCAGCTTCTTCTGTTGCTTCCGCTTTTGTTGCTTTCTCAGCTTCTTCTGCTTCAAAGGCTGCTTTAGCCTCTTGGGCTGCTTTTTCGCGGGCTTTTTCAAGGTCATCTACGTGGATGACATCTTCGTCCATTCCTTCATCCAAGTCGCGAAGTTCCACTTCTTGGTCATCTTCGTCAAGGACACGCATGTCAAGACCAAGAGATTGCAATTCTTTTACAAGAACTCGGAAGGATTCTGGAACACCTGGTTTTGGAATTGGTTTTCCTTTTGTAATAGCTTCATAAGCTTTCAAACGTCCGTTGATATCGTCAGACTTGTATGTCAAGATTTCTTGGAGAACATTTGACGCACCGTAGGCTTCAAGAGCCCAAACTTCCATCTCACCGAAACGTTGTCCACCAAACTGAGCTTTACCTCCGAGTGGTTGTTGGGTAACGGTTGAGTATGGTCCGACTGAACGCGCGTGCAATTTATCATCAACCATGTGGTGGAGTTTGATCATGTACATGACACCAACTGATACACGGTTGTCAAACGGCTCACCTGTACGCCCATCGTAAAGGATTGTCTTGGCATCGCTATCCATCCCTGCTTCTTTAACGGTTGCCCAAAGGTCTTCAGAACTTGCTCCGTCAAAGACTGGCGTCGCGATGTGGATACCAAGAGTACGGGCTGCCATACCAAGGTGAAGCTCCATAACCTGACCGATATTCATACGTGATGGCACCCCAAGTGGGTTCAACATGATATCGACTGGAGTTCCGTCTGGAAGGTAAGGCATGTCTTCTACAGGTACGATACGAGAGACAACCCCTTTGTTTCCGTGACGTCCGGCCATCTTATCTCCGACCTTGATCTTACGTTTTTGAGCGATGTAGACGCGGACCAGCATGTTAACGCCTGATTGCAACTCATCTCCATTTGCACGTGTAAAGATCTTAACATCACGAACAACACCATCAGCACCGTGAGGTACACGGAGAGAAGTGTCACGCACTTCACGAGACTTGTCTCCGAAGATAGCGTGCAAGAGACGTTCTTCAGCTGAGAGATCTTTCTCACCCTTAGGTGTGACTTTACCTACAAGAATATCGCCTTCTTTAACCTCAGCACCGATACGAATAATTCCCATCTCGTCAAGGTCTTTAAGGGCATCTTCACCAACGTTTGGAATTTCACGAGTAATTTCTTCAGGTCCAAGCTTTGTATCGCGCGTTTCTGATTCGTATTCTTCGAGGTGGACAGATGTGTAGACATCGTCTTTGACCAAGCGTTCGCTCATGATAACGGCATCCTCGAAGTTGTAACCTTCCCATGTCATGTAGGCAACGATTGGGTTTTGTCCAAGCGCCATTTCCCCTTTTTCCATAGAAGGTCCGTCAGCGATAAAGTCGCCTTTTTCAACGACATCACCAACTTTTACGAGAGTGCGTTGGTTGTAAGCAGTACCTGAGTTTGAACGACGGAATTTTTGGATGTGGTAAACGTCCAATGAACCATCTTCACGGCGTACTTCTACCTTATCAGCATCTGCGTAAGTAACTTTACCACCATACTGAGCAATCACAGCAGCACCAGAGTCATGAGCTGCTTGGTATTCCATACCAGTACCAACGTAAGGTGCTTTTGGATCAATCAATGGCACAGCCTGACGTTGCATGTTGGCACCCATGAGGGCACGGTTGGAGTCATCGTTTTCCAAGAAAGGAATACATGCTGTCGCAACGGCAACTACCTGTTTTGGTGACACGTCCATGTAGTCAACCACTTCTGCTGGATACTCTTGGTTGACCCCTTGGTGACGTCCCATGACAACTTTCTCAGCAAAAGTACCGTCTTCGTTAAGACGAGAGTTGGCCTGCGCTACAGTGAATTCATCTTCTTCATCGGCTGTCAACCAAACGATTTCGTTTGTGACTACACCAGTTTCACGGTCAACCTTACGGTATGGTGTTTGAACAAATCCATACTTGTTCAAGTGACCATATGATGACAAGTTATTGATCAAACCGATGTTAGGTCCTTCAGGTGTCTCGATTGGACACATACGACCATAGTGAGTATAGTGCACGTCACGTACTTCATATCCGGCACGGTCACGTGTCAAACCACCAGGTCCTAAGGCTGACAAACGACGTTTGTGAGACAACTCAGAAAGCGGGTTGTGTTGGTCCATGAACTGTGACAACTGTGATGAACCAAAGAATTCTTTAACCGCAGCTGTTACTGGACGGATGTTGATGATTTGTTGCGGTGTCAAAACTTCATTATCCTGAACAGACATACGTTCACGGACATTACGTTCCATACGAGAAAGGCCAAGACGTACTTGGTTAGCAAGCAATTCACCAACTGCACGGATACGACGGTTCCCAAGGTGATCGATATCATCCACACGTCCGATACCTTCTGCCAAGTTAAGGAAGTAGCTCATCTCTGCAAGGATATCCGCAGGAGTTACAACACGAACCTTATCGTCTGGATTGGCATTTCCGATGATGGTTACAACACGGTCTGGGTCCGTTGGGGCAACAACCTTGAATTTTTGAAGGACAACTGGTTCTGTCAGAACAGCTGCATCGTTTGGAATATAAACAATTTTGTTCAAGTCGCCATCCAAGTGACTCTCGATACTTTCGATCACGCTACGAGTCATAATGGTACCAGCTTCTACCAAGATTTCACCAGTTTCAGGGTCTACCAATGGCTCCGCAATGGTTTGGTTGAGCAAGCGTGTTTTAACATTGAGTTTTTTATTGATCTTGTAACGACCAACTGCCGCCAAGTCATAGCGACGTGGGTCAAAGAAACGCGCTACAAGCAAGCTACGTGAGCTTTCAGCAGTCTTAGGCTCACCTGGACGAAGGCGTTCATAAATTTCTTTCAAAGCTTCGTCTGTACGAGAGTCCATTGGATTCTTGTGGATATCTTTTTCAACGGTGTTGCGAACCAATTCGCTGTCACCGAAGATATCAAAGATTTCATCATCACCTGAGAAACCAAGCGCACGAACTAAGGTCGTAAATGGAATCTTACGAGTACGATCGATACGAGTATAAGCGATATCTTTTGAGTCGCTTTCAAGTTCCAACCAAGCTCCACGGTTAGGGATAACAGTTGAGCCGTATCCCACTTTACCGTTCTTGTCTACTTTGTCATTAAAGTAAACACCTGGTGAGCGAACCAACTGAGAAACGATAATACGTTCACCACCATTGATGATGAAAGTACCCATTTCGGTCATGATTGGGAAATCCCCAAAGAAGACTTCTTGGGTCTTGATTTCGCCTGTTTCTTTATTGATCAAGCGGAAGGTTACAAAAATTGGTGCTGAGTAGCTAGCATCGTGGATACGTGCTTCTTCGAGCGTGTATTTTGGTTCCTTGATTTCATAGCCAACAAATTCCAACTCCATTGTGTCTGTGAAGTTTGAAATTGGCAATACATCTTCAAATACTTCCTTAAGACCGTGATCTAGGAAATCTTTGAATGAATCCGTTTGAATTTCAATCAAATTTGGTAAGTCAAGAACTTCTTTGATTCTTGAAAAACTACGACGGGTACGATGTTTCCCGTATTGAACGTCATGTCCTGCCAAGATGATTCTCCTTTGTAAATAAATTCCAAGCCTTGTCAATCAGGCTTTTCTAATCGTCATATGGTTTTAAAAACCCCTATCACCGTGTCCCTTTGATGAATTTTCAGAATCTTTAAATTTTTGTTACAAGCACTCAAAAACCTGAAAAAAAGCACAAAAAGAGCAGCTAAATCTGACTTTTTCAGAAGATTTAACTGCTGTGAGCCTTGTCTGGACAATATTTCAGACAAAACCTACGACAAATGATTATTCATATTATACCTTATTTAGCTAGATTTTTCAAGGTTTTTTTACTATTTTTTTAACAATCTTTTCCTATATATTATTTTAAAATTTCAAGAGAATGAAGCATTATATTTTCTCTCAAAAATTAGGAAAACGCTTGCACTAATGTTTACCTCGTGCTATACTGTTAGGGAACAACTACACAAGGAGAATTGTGATGAAAAAGATCCCATCTCAAACTGAGAAAAAAATGATTTATGGTATCCGTTCCTTGAAGAACGGAACTGGTTCTGTCCTCATTGGTGCCAGCATTATCCTGCTTTCTGCTGCAATGCCAACTATTTCGGCTAACGAAAACCTGCCTCAAACTCAGGAAAATACTAGCGCCGTGACCAAGGCTCCTACTGAGACTGAAACGAGTCAAACTCAAAAGGAAACGCCTATTTCTGAACAAAAGAATGCAAACGCTTCCCTTGATTCTAAAAAGGAAGCTCCAGCTGTGGAAACTACTACAGCACCAGAAATACCCAAAACAGAAGACACTACCACAAGCCAGCCTAACAGCAAGGAAGAAAAGGCAGATACTCCGACTTCAACGCCAAATTCTGATCAAAAACCACAAGCTGACACATCTTCTGAAGAACCCATCGCAGATAATCACTTCCGCATCCATGTAAAAAAACTCCCTGAAGAAAACAAGGATTCTCAAGGTCTTTGGACTTGGGACGATGTTGAAAAACCGTCTGAAAACTGGCCCAATGGAGCCAAGTCCTTCAAGGATGCCAAGCAAGATGACTACGGCTATTACCTAGATGTCAAACTCAAAAATGAGCAAGCCAAGAAAGTCAGCTTCCTTATCAACAATGCCAAGGGAGATAACCTGACAGGGGACCGTTCGGTAGAGCGCCTCTCTCCAAAAATGAACGAGGCCTGGCTAGATGAAAACTACAAGGTATACAACTACCGCCCTCAGCCAGCAGGTACTGTTCGTGTCAACTACTACCGCACCGATGGCAACTATGACAAGAAATCTCTTTGGTATTGGGGCGATGTCAAAAACCCAAGCAGTGGAGAATGGCCTGACGGTACTGACTTTACTGCAACTGGAAAACATGGCCGTTACATTGATATCCCACTCAATGAAGCTGCAAGAGAATTTGGATTTTTATTACTAGACGAAAGCAAGAAAGGCGATGATGTGAAAATCAGAAAAGAAGATTATAAATTCACTGATCTAAAAAATCACAGTCAGATTTTCCTCAAAGATGATGACGAAACCATCTACACTAACCCCTACTATGTGCACGATATCCGCATGACTGGTGCCCAACACGTGGCTAAATCTCGTATCGAAAGCAGTTTTTCTACCCTCGTTGGAGCTAAGAAAGATGATATCCTCAAACACTCCAGCATCACTGATTACCAAGGGAATAAAGTAGCTATCACAGACGTGGAAGTGGATGAGGCAGGTAAAAAAGTGACCTACATCGGCAACTTCTCTGACACCCAACACCCTTACACTGTCAGCTACAATTCAGACCGCTTTACCACACGTTCAAGCTGGCGCCTCAAGGATGAGTCCTACAGTTACGATGGGCCACTCGGCGCAACTCTAAAAGAAGATGGCAAGCGTGTTGACCTCACCCTCTGGTCTCCAAGTGCTGATAAGGTTTCCGTTGTTATCTATGACAAGAAAGATCCTGAAAAAGTAGTTGGAACTGTCGCCCTTGAAAAAGGAGAAAAAGGAACCTGGAAACAAACTCTGGATGCAAACTCTGGTCTCGGTATCAGCAACTACACTGGCTACTACTACCACTACCAAATCGAGCGCCAAGGTAAAACTGTCCTCGTTCTTGACCCTTATGCCAAATCATTAGCGGCTTGGAACAGTGACCTAGCAAAAACAGATGCCGCTCATAAGGTCGCTAAAGCTGCCTTTGTCGATCCAGCGAAGTTAGGTCCACAAGATTTGACCTATGGAAAGATTCGTAACTTCAAATCACGTGAAGATGCTGTCATCTATGAAGCCCATGTTCGTGACTTCACCTCAGATCCTGCCATCGCAAAAGACTTGACCAAGCCATTTGGTACTTTTGAAGCCTTTATCGAAAAATTAGACTATCTCAAAGATTTGGGTGTGACCCACATCCAACTCCTTCCAGTCTTGTCCTACTACTTTGTCAATGAATTGAAGAACCAAGAACGCTTGTCTGCCTATGCTTCAAGCAATAGTAACTACAACTGGGGATATGACCCTCAAAACTACTTCTCCTTGACTGGTATGTACTCAAGCAATCCTAAGGATCCAGAAAAACGTATTGCCGAATTCAAAAACCTCATCAACGAAATCCACAAACGTGGCATGGGTGCTATCCTGGACGTGGTCTACAACCATACTGCAAAGGTTGACATTTTTGAAGATATTGAGCCAAACTACTATCACTTTATGGATGCAGATGGAACTCCTCGTACCAGCTTCGGAGGCGGCCGTTTGGGAACTACCCACTACATGTCTAAACGTGTCTTGGTAGACTCCATCAAGTATCTGGTTGAAACCTACAAAGTAGATGGTTTCCGCTTTGATATGATGGGTGACCACGATGCGGCTTCTATCGAAGAAGCTTACAAAGCTGCACGCGCCCTCAATCCAAATCTTATCATGTTAGGTGAAGGCTGGAGAACCTATACTGGTGATGAAAATACGCCTGTACAGCCTGCTGACCAAGATTGGATGAAGAAAACAGATACTGTCGCTGTCTTTTCAGACGACATCCGTAACAACCTCAAGTCTGGCTATCCAAACGAAGGCCAACCTGCCTTTATCACAGGTGGAAAACGCGATATCAATACCATCTTTAAAAATCTGATTGCTCAACCAACTAACTTTGAAGCAGACAGTCCTGGAGATGTGATCCAGTATATTGCAGCCCATGATAACTTAACCCTCTTTGACATTATTGCTCAGTCTATCAAAAAAGACCCAAGCAAGGCTGAAAACTACGCTGAGATCCATCGTCGTTTGCGACTTGGAAACCTCATGGTCTTGACTGCTCAAGGAACTCCGTTTATCCACTCTGGGCAGGAATATGGACGTACCAAACAATTCCTTGATCCAGCCTATAAGACTCCTGTTCCTGAAGATAAGGTTCCAAACAAGTCTCACTTGTTGCGTGACAAGGACGGCAAGCCGTTTGTCTATCCTTACTTTATCCATGACTCTTACGACTCTAGTGATGCTGTTAACAAGTTCGATTGGACCAAGGCAACAGATGGTAAAGCCTTCCCTGAAAATGTCAAGAGCCGTAACTATATGAAAGGTTTGATCGCCCTTCGTCAATCGACAGATGCCTTCCGACTCAAGAGTCTGCAAGACATCAAAGAGCGCGTCCACCTCATTACTGTTCCAGGACAAAATGGTGTTGAAAAAGAAGACGTGGTCATCGGCTACCAAATCACTGCTCCAAACGGTGATGTTTACGCTGTCTTTGTCAATGCGGATGATAAGGCTCGCGAATTTACTCTAGGAACTGCCTTTGCTCACTTGAGAAAGGCTGAAGTCCTGGCAGATGAAAATCAAGCCGGACCAGTAGGAATCGCTAAACCTCAAGGTCTCGAATGGACTGAAAAAGGCTTGAAATTGAACGCTCTCACTGCCGTTGTTCTCCGCTTGTCTCAAGGTGGTGCCATCGTCGCTCCAGCTGTGGAAGAAAAACCAGAATTTGATCTTTCTAGCTTGGAAACCCAACAAGACCAAGCCCAAAACCTAGTAGCAAATCCTGACTCTCAAGAAACTGCTACAGAGGCTCACTCTCAGAACCTCCTTCCAAACACAGGAACTGAGAGAAAATCCCTCCTTGCCCTTGCTGGATTCAGTATCCTTGCCCTTCTCGGACTTGGATGGTTGATAAAAAACAAGAAAAAGAAATAACACTCAATGAAAATCAAAGAGTAAACTAGGAAGCTAATCGCAGGCTGCTCAAAGCACAGCTTTGAGCTTGTAGATAAGGCGAAGCTGACTTGGTTTGAAGAGATTTTCGAAGAGTATAAACTAGCCCTCCTATAGAAAAATACCCCATGATTAGAAGACTCTTCTAGCCATGGGGTGTTGTTTTTATGATACACTTATCTATCAAATCATATATTCTACACTATAGGTGGCATCTGATAAGATACGAGCTAGGAACTGCTTGGTTCGTTCTTCTTGTGGACGACTAAAGAAATCGTGGGGATTATTCTCCTCTACGATACGGCCTCCATCCATGAAAATAACGTGGTTTGCGACATCTCTAGCAAATCCCATCTCATGCGTAACGACTACCATGGTCACACCTTCTCCCGCCAACTGTTTCAGAACGTCCAAAACATCTCCAACCAACTCAGGATCTAGTGCAGATGTTGGTTCATCTAGCAAAATGACCTCGGGCTTGACGGCAATAGCACGCGCAATTCCTATTCGTTGTTGTTGTCCTCCAGATAGTTGTGAAGGGTAGTAGTCTTTGTAGGCCAGTAAACCAACTTTTTCCAAGGCAGATTCTGCACGTTTGAGCGCTTCTTCCTTGGGAACTTTACGAGCCACGATTAGACCTTCTAGAATATTTTCCAGAGCAGTTTTATTTGCAAAGAGATTGTAGTGTTGGAAAACAAAGGCTGTTTTTTGGCGAATTTCTAGAATGTCTTTCTTGCTTAATTTGGCTAAGTCATAGGTTTTTCCTGCCAAGGTCAAACGGCCACTGTCAGCTTTTTCTAAGTGATTAAGACAACGGAGAAAGGTCGTTTTCCCCGAACCTGATGGTCCTAAGATAACGACGACATCCCCTTGATTGACCTGGAGATTGACATCCTCCAGTACCTGCCTCTCTCCAAATGTTTTTGCGATATGTTCTACTTGTAACATCCTGTCCTCCTATACAAAACGCGCGCTAGATGCTTTTGCACTCTTTTCTTTTTTCACATAGCCTTTTTCCAGTAGGGAGAAGCCCCACTGAATCAAACCACAGATCAAAATATACTGCAAAAAGATCACAAAATAAGACTCAAAATACTGGTAACCGTAGGACGCTTCTACACGAGCAATAGCGGTGATGTCCTTGATAGTCATAACAAAGACCAGGGAGGTCCCTTTGACGATATTGATCACCAGATTGGCCAAGTTAGGCAAGGCTGAGCGCAAGGCTTGAGGAAAAACAATCCTTAGATAGGCCTGGGTCGTAGTCAAGCCAATCGCATGCGCTGCCTCTAGTTGTCCCTTGTCCACCGTCAAGATGGCTGAACGCAAAATCTCCGATAAACTCCCGACTGTCATCAAACTATAAATGATAAAGGCATAATAGAGAGGATCAAGCTTGAAAATATCAAAGTCACTTCCTATGCTTTTGAGAAATTGATTCAGCAGGCTTGGAAACAAACTATAAAAGAAGAGAATCAATAAAATCGGAGGAGTCGCTCGGATAAAGGCCAGATAGACCAGAGAAAAACTCCTCACACCTCGAACCTTGTAAATCTGCCCCAAGGCTAAAAATAGAGCCGGTAAAAAGCTTAAGACCATAGCCACAATCATGATAATCAAGGTGATTGGCACACCCTTCAAGGTCTCCAGAAAGGTCTTTACAATATAGTCTATATCCATTTCTTACCTCCCTTTTGTTTCCAAAGACTTCTCAAGCAAACGACTCAAGCTAGAAATAACCAAGGCAATCCCCCAGTAAAGAAGCGCAACTGCCGTATAGGTTTCCAGAGAGTAGTTCCCTAAATTGCGACTAATCAAGAGATTGCCTGCCCCCATAACATCAACAAAACCAATCGTATAAGCCAAGGCAGCATCCCGCATGAGATTGAGAATAGCAGTCGTTATATTGGGAAGAGCAACTTGAAAAGCTTGAGGAAAAATGATTCTCCAAAAAGTCTGACTTGGAGTCAAACCAATACTAAGCCCGGCCTCTGTCTGCCCCTTTGGAATAGCTTGATAGGCCGCCTTGAAAACCTCGGCAACAATAGCCGCAAACAAGAGAATCATCGTCAAGAGAACAAAAATAGTTTTAGACCAGTTGTTGATATCCAAACCAAGCCACCATTTCAGAAATTCTGGCAAGCCATAAAAGACTAGAAAAAGCAAGACAATCGGCGGTGTACAACGAAGGGTAAAGATATAGCCTTTGGAAATCGCTGCAAAACTCTTGTCTTCTCCTACTTGCCCCCAGGCCAAGAGACCTCCAAAAAGGGAACCCAGAAGAGTAGTAAAAAAGAGAATGGACAAGGTCATAGGAAGCGCCTGCCATAAGGTCGGCAAAAACTGAAAGACCTTGGAAAAATCATAAGAAACCATGCAAAACCCTTTCTAGTCTTGGAATTTCTGGTCTAGTCTTTGTCTACGTAACTAAAGACATCTTCTTTAAAGTATTGCTGAGATAGCTTAGCAAGCGTGCCGTCTTCTTTCAACTCTTTAATTGCTTTTTCGTATTCTTTAGCGAATTTCTCACCCTTTTCATCACGGTGAATCAAGGGATAAGTTGGAATGCCCTTGTATGGGAACCAGCTGAGTTTATCCGCATATTGGTGGTAAGGGCCATCTTCTGCGGTAACTGCTTTTTCAAAGGACAGTTTGATATCAAAGAAGGCGTCATAACGTCCTTCTAAGACCCAGGCATAGGCATCTGCTACTTTAAAGGATTCTGCTGCTGTTAGCTCAATCGGTGCGTCCTGATGTTTTTCATTGTAGCTGGTGATAACATTCCATTGAGCATTCTGTGGAGAGATGGGAACCAATTTCCCTTTATTCTTAGCAAAGTCATCAATGGTTTTGTATTTCTGTTCATCTTCTTTTCTGACAGTAAATCCGATGATGCTCGCTCCCACTGGTTCAGATGGAATGACAAACTTTTTAGCTCGTTCATCTGTGTACCAAGCTCCCTTGGTTCCGATGTCATACTTGCCTGATTCCAGACCAATCAAGAGGTCATCATCACTGGTACCTGTATATTCAAATTGATAGTTTGCCAACTTCTCATCAACAGCCTTCAAAACAGCTACTTCATAACCATCTGATTCCCCTTTTTCATTGACAAAGTCATAAGGTACGTAGTTTTGTGTATGGGCAACCTTCAAGGTTATGACTTCAGCAGACGAAGCCGTTTCTCCCTCCTTGGCTGGAGCGCCAGCTAAACTTCTCCCGATAATCGTTGCCCCAATTACTGCAACAACTGCTACACCACCGATAATCCATGCTTTTTTACTCATCTTTTTCTCCTTTAGTTTTCAAGCGCTTCTCTCACCCACTGGATACGTTCAACTGCGATATCACTTGGAATGGTACAATCTGCCCCAAGTACCAAGCCCTGTTCCCCAGCTTCTGCAACTAGTTTCTTTGCCTCAGCCTGAATGGCATCCTTGCTACCAGTATACAGCAAGCCTGTCTTGCCATTTTCAAATCCTCCAAGAACCGTACGTCCCTTGAAAATCTCACGACCTTCCTTGAGAGTGATTCCCTCTGGTCCTACAGCCCAGTTAAAGACTTGGGCTGGATAGTCTGCAAAAAGGTGAATATCATTTCGCGCTCCCTCGTAGCCACAGATATGAAGAACAGTGACGCCACCAACAGCACTAGCTGCTTCCAGAACAGTTATCTCGCTAGGGGCAATGACGGCTTGATAATCTGCTGCCGACACTCGTTGATCTTGGATACTCTGCACGCTGAGATAGATTCCATCAGCACCAGCCTCTTCGATGACAGCTCGACTGAGACTCGCAATATCTTCTGCAATCACATCCAACACCTTCTTGAGGGATTCAGGGTCTTCCACCAGAAAGTCCGCGATAAGGTCATCGCCACCAGATACTTCCCCTAGTAGCCACTTGAGATAGGTCACAGGAGCAAAAATATTGTAAATCGCAACGATATCTTCTGCAAACTCTTGCTTGATTTTCTGAACCAAGTCCACCTGCTCTTTTATCCAAGCGTGATCTGGTCCGAGTGGTTGAATGGTCGCCAATTCTTGAAGTGATTTTCCTTTGGCAATCGCTGGATTTGGATAAGCAAAGTAGCCATCACTCATGAGTTTGATAAAGTCTGGCTGAACTCCTCGGATAAAGCGCTTATGCCCCTCGATATTCTTCTCGATAATGACTGGATTTGAGAATCCTTGTAACCATTCGTCTTCGGATGTGAAATGATGCCAAAAACCAACTGGCACACGATCAACCTTTTCACCTTTAAATGCTTTTAAAACCCATTCTTTTTTTTCTGACATTCTTATTCTCCATTTCTTACTTTTTCAACTAATAAACTGCTTGCGATATCATTCGAGCGTAGAAAGGGGAGACTGGACTTGGAAAAATCCTGAACTCCACGACATCTCTCTCCATTTTTGCAGTGCCCATTTTTTACGACGCTTATGGCAACCAAAACCAGCAAACCGACAACTGCAATGAAGATGCCCCATCTTTTACTTTTCATAGCTCCTCCTTTTAGAGAACAGCTGCCTGCCGAATCCAGTCCAACCTCTCTAAGTCAAAGTCATCTGGAACAGTACAGTCAGCTCCCAGAAGAACGCCTTTACTACCAGCTTCAGCCAGCAACCGTCTTGTTTCATCTTGCAATTCCGCCTTGGAACCTTGATAAAGCAAGCTTTTCTTGCCGTTTTCAAATCCACCTAAAACGGCCTTGCCTGGAAACAACTCCTGCCCCTGTGTCAAACTAACATCCTCATGGTGGGTCGCCCAGTTGACCACTTGAGCTGGATAGTCCTTAAAAATCGTCACATCATTGCTCGCACCTTCAAAACCACAGATATGGAGGATATTGGTCCCACCCACCTGATTAGCTGCCTCCAAAATCGCTATATTGCTCGGTTCGATATAGGTTTGGTAGAGTGCTGGTGTGATGCGCTCATCTTGAATTTCCTGGGTACTGAGGTAAATCCCGTCAACACCGCCTTGCTGGATGATTTTCTGAGTTAGGATAGCAATATCTCCTGCAATCACGTCTAGAATAGCTCTAAATTGCTCAGGATTTTCAAGCAATAGATCAGCTACTTCCCTATCTCCTCGAGAAGTTTCTGTGCGGAACCAGCGCTTGAGGTAGGAGATTGGTGAAAATATATTGTAGAAAGAAGCAATCTCTTCGGTAAAGGTCTCTCGAATCGCTTGTACCACTTCCACCTGTTGCTGAATCCATGGGTGTTCCTCACCAATCGACTCAATAGAAGTCAGCTCCCGAATGCTTGCAATCTTAGGATTATAGACATTACTTGGATAAAGGAAAAAACCATCGCTCATAATTTTGACAAAATCAGGGCGAATCCTTTCCACATAGCTGCGATGCCCATCAACACTTTTTTGAAAGATACGTGGATTATTTAATCCCTGCCCCTTTTCTTCGAGTGTTACAAAATGAAACCAAAATCCGACAGGAACTCTTTCCACTTCATCGCCTCGAATCGCTCTAAAGACTAGATCTCTTTTACTTGCCATACCTTTCTCCTTCCATTTGGATTGAAACCATCTTACCACTCCTTTTTTCCTTTTCCCAATATATATTGACTATCAACTCGATTAGAAATTTTTATATCTATAAAGAAAAAAATCCCTGAAAAGCTTGATGTTACTAGCCTTTCAAAGATTCACTTTATTTTCATCTATTTTCCAAAAAGAAGCTGATATAGATTTTCTATCAAGCCGATTGAATTTTTTTATATCCATCTTCATTCCCAAATTAAGTACATAATTTTATCCTAATACCAAATTACTACTGAAAAATTTCTTTTCTCTCGGTATTTCCTTGCACAAATCCCATGAAAACGCTACAATATTAATAGACTATTATTAGGAGGATGGGATTATGAAAATATCCAAAGTTACTATTACAATTGCTTCTACACTTGCTTCCGTCATTTTTCTGACTGGCTGTGGTACAAATTCGGCAAATTCACAGACAACACAAAGTAGTACATCTGACAATCAGGTTACAATGACCTATGATCAGTTGCGTTCAAGAGAAAATACTATGTCAACTCTTTGGTATCAAAAAGCAGCTGAAACCAAAGCACTCTACCTACAAGGTTACAATGTCGCTACTAATCGTTTGAAAGAACTACTAAAAACACAGACAGATAAACCCTACTCTATCGTTTTGGACTTGGACGAAACCGTGTTAGACAATAGTCCTTATCAAGCGCAAAATGTCAAAGATGGAACAGCATTTACCCCAGAAAACTGGGATGTCTGGGTAAAAAAAGCCGCAGCCAAGGCTGTACCAGGTGCTAAAGACTTTCTCCAATTTGCAGACCAAAACGGTGTCCAAATTTACTATGTATCTGACCGCACGATAGATCAGGTAGATGATACGATCAAAAACCTAGAAAATGAAGGAATTCCTGTACAAAGCCGCGATCATCTCATGTTCTTAGAAAAAGGCGTCAAATCTAAAGAAGGTCGTAGACAAGCAGTCCAAGAAAAAACCAACTTAGTCATGCTATTAGGAGACAATCTTGTGGACTTTGCAGAGTTTTCAAAGACCTCTGAAACTGAGCGCAACCAAAAATTAGAGGAATTACAAAAAGAGTTTGGTGAGAAATTCATCATTTTCCCTAACCCAATGTACGGATCATGGGAAAGCACTGTTTACAATGGTAATAAATTGGATGCCAAGGGTCAAACTGAAGAGCGCCAAAAAAACTTACAAGGTTTTGACAAATAAAATAAGAGAGCTATCTACCAGTTTACACCAACTATAAGATATCGTATTTGCGAGAATATTAAAAAGGCGATTTCCGCTTGGATAATCGCCTTTTTTGCTATTTTATCTTGTGCTTGGTATAAACTAGTATATATTCCACTAGATAGTATGCTCTATCGCTTGTACCACTTCCACATGTTGCTGAATCCATGAGTGTTCCTCACCAATCGACTCAACTGATTGGATTTTTTTATAACCCCTCTTTCATGGCAAAGTAAGCACGTATTTTGGGCGCCACTTGCGTGCCAAAGAGTTCAATAGCTCTCAGAACCTGGTTATGTGGCATAGAACCAAGCGGTAGATGGAGCATAAAGCGGTCCAAGTCTAAATCCTCAATCATGCGAATCAATTTTTCTGCGACCTGATCAGGATTTCCCACAAACATGGCACCATTAGGACCAACTTGCTCCAAATATTGCTCATAGGTCAACTCCTGCCAGTGTGGACGGTCCTTGGAAATCGCATCCACCACTTGCTTGGTCGGATGGAAATAATCTTTCACAGCCTGCTCGCCATCTTCAGCAATCCAGCCCCAAGAATGAGCGCCCACTTTCAGGTCTTTATCCGCATGACCGGCCTCCCTGCCAATCTCACGATAAGCTTGAATCAGCTTTTTAAAATAACGCGGATTCCCACCGATAATGGCATATACAATCGGCAGCCCAGCCTGAGCAATCTTCACTGTTGACTCTACATGACCACCTGTCGCCACCCACAATGGCAATTTCCCCTGAACTGGACGGGGATAAACTTCTTTTCCAGCAATGCTTTGAGTCAATTGCCCCTGCCAGTTCACTTTGGTTCTTTCATTTGCCAGCTGAAGCAATTCTAACTTTTCATCAAAGAGAGCTTCATAGTCTTTCAAGTCATAGCCAAACAGTGGGAAAGACTCGGTGAATGAACCACGCCCTGCCATAATCTCTGCACGTCCATTTGACACCGCATCGATGGTGGCATATTGTTGGAACAAGCGAATCGGATCCATACTCGAGAGAATGCTGACTGCACTGGTCAAACGAATCTTCTTGGTATTGACTGCCCCAGCTGCCAGAACAATCTCTGGCGCCGATACCGCAAAGTCCTCCCGATGATGCTCCCCAATCCCGTACACATCCAAGCCAACCTTATCAGCCAGCTCTATCTCTGCCACCAACTGACGAATGCGTTCATCATGACTATAAATCTGCCCGGTCGCTTCCAGAGCAGTTGTTTCACCAAATGTTGAAATTCCTAATTCTACCATCCTATTTCCTCACTATCTCTTTTAGTTTTAGGGTATTTTATCACTAATTAGTTTTATTTTCAATGGGTTTGCTCATTAGAAAAAGCCTAGATGAACTAGACTTTCTTAGTTTATTCTACCTGTAGTTTATTGTCTTTCAAAGTCAACTTCGAGTTTTCTGTCAATTCTGCTTGTTCAAAAGTGTAAATCGTCTCACCCTTTGTATCAATCATGTACCAGACTTGGTCTTTACGGACAACCAGGGCAAGCTCCGTACTATTTGTGTCCTCATTTTTGACAGACAAAGGAAAGGCCTTGTCCACACCTTCCAGAGCTACTTTATTCCCTGTTTTTAATTCTACTAGGTAGTACACGCCATCCTTTGTACCAAAACTGTAGTCCCCATTAATCTTTGTGTGGCTATCATAGTTTTTCATTAGAATGGAAGTTTTATCCATACCTTCAAATGCCTTTTTAAAGTGTTCTTTCTGCTCTTCAGCTTTCTTTTGATCTTGAGACTGAACCGTCTCTTGCACCGCAGCAATCCGTTCCAGGTTTTGCTTTTTCGCTTGTCTCTGCTGATGGATCAAGACCGTACGTATCAAGAAAGAACTAGACAAGACGATACCAACCAGCATAGCAATAATATTTTTTTTCTTCTTCATTTTCTTCTCCTTATAAAAAATTAGAGCCGAGCAAAAATATTCCTCACTCAAGTATACCAAGAGAGAGCAAAAAAGTCTAGATTAACTAGACTTTCTTAGCTTATTCTACTGTTACTGACTTGGCAAGGTTACGTGGTTTGTCCACATCAAGGCCACGGTGGAGCGTTGCGAAGTAGGCAACCAATTGCGTTGGCACGACCATTGAGATTGGTGAGAGGTAAGGATGGACGGTCGTCAGAACGATATCGTCTGTCTCTTTAGCAACATTTTTTTCTGCGATAGTAAGAACCTTGGCACCACGGGCTGCGACCTCTTGGATATTTCCACGAGTATGGTTGGCAAGGACTGGATCTGACAAGAGGGCCAATACTGGCGTTCCTTCTTCAATCAAGGCAATGGTTCCATGCTTGAGTTCTCCTGCCGCAAAACCTTCACACTGGATGTAAGAAATCTCTTTGAGTTTGAGACTGGCTTCCATGGCTACATAGTAATCTTGACCACGTCCGATGTAAAAAGCGTTGCGAGTGGTTTCAAGAAGCTCACGAACTTTAGCATCAATTGTTTCTTTCTCAGAAAGAGTTGATTCGATAGACTGAGCTACGATTGACAACTCATGAACCAAGTCAAAGGCTTGCGCTTTAGCATTGCCGTTTGCTTCTCCGACTGCTTTTGCCAAGAAGGCAAGGGCTGCGATTTGTGCTGTGTAGGCCTTGGTTGATGCTACGGCAATTTCAGGACCCGCGTGAAGCAACATGGTATGGTTGGCTTCACGTGAAAGTGTTGAACCTGGCACGTTTGTCACTGTCAAGCTTGGAATGCCCATTTCATTAGCTTTGACCAAAACTTGACGGCTGTCAGCTGTTTCACCAGACTGGCTGATAAAGATAAAGAGTGGTTTCTTGCTGAGAAGTGGCATACCGTAGCCCCACTCAGAAGAGATTCCAAGTTCAACTGGTGTATCCGTCAATTCTTCCAGCATTTTCTTAGAAGCAAATCCTGCGTGGTAAGATGTCCCAGCTGCAAGGATGTAGATACGGTCTGCGTCTTGAATAGCCTTGATGATAGCTGGGTCAACGACTACTTGACCAGCCTCATCTGTGTATGCTTGGATGAGTTTACGCATAACAGTTGGCTGCTCATCGATTTCCTTGAGCATGTAGTAAGGGTAAGTCCCCTTACCGATATCAGACAAGTCAAGCTCAGCAGTATAGCTAGCACGCTCACGGCAATTGCTATCATAATCTTGAACTTCGACACTATCAGCCTTGACGATTACCAACTCTTGGTCATGGATTTCCATGTATTGGTTGGTCTCACGAATCATGGCCATGGCATCTGAGCAGACCATGTTATAGCCTTCCCCAAGACCAATCAAAAGTGGTGATTTATTCTTAGCCACGTAGATGACTTCAGGATCTTGCGAGTCAACCAAGGCAAAGGCATAAGAACCACGGATGATGTGAAGGGCTTTTTTGAAGGCTTCAAGAACTGAGAGGCCATCTTCTTCTGCAAATTTCCCAATCAAGTGAACAGCGATTTCTGTATCTGTTTGCCCCTTGAAGTGGTGACCGGTAAGGTATTCTTCCTTGATTTCAAGGTAGTTTTCAATCACTCCATTGTGCACCAAGACAAAACGTCCAGTCTCAGAGCGATGTGGGTGAGCATTGTCTTCCGTTGGTTTCCCGTGAGTCGCCCAACGCGTATGACCGATACCAGTTGTTCCCTCAACACCAGTAGTTTTAGCAGACAATTCTGCGATACGACCGACAGCCTTGACCAGGTGATTTTCAGCACCACCTAGGACAAAAATCCCCGCAGAATCATAACCACGGTATTCGAGCTTTTCAAGCCCTTGAATCAAAATATCAGTTGCATTTGTGTTTCCAACAACACCAACAATTCCACACATAGTATATACGACACAGACTAGCTGTGCTTTCTCCTTAAATTGGTATAGTCTGATTTCCCTTTTACAGAATCAGCAAAAACAGTATATACTTGTTTTTCTCACTTGTCAAGAATAAAAATTGGTATAGTTTTTCTATCTGATATTTTATAAAGATTTCACTTGATACCTGACAAGTCAGCATCAATTACTTATAATAAAAAGAGGAGGTATTTGCCATGTGGTTTTTCTTCGCACTTTTATCTGCTATCTTTGCAGCCTTAACATCAATTTTAGCCAAGATTGGGATCGAGGGAGTTCCATCCAATCTAGCAACCGCTATTCGTACGGTCGTTGTCATTCTTATGGCCTGGGCCATGGTTTTCTTGACCAATAGTCAAACCGAAATTGTCAACATCAGTAGAAAAAGTTGGCTCTTTCTCATTTTATCTGGCTTGGCCACTGGCGCCTCCTGGCTCTGCTACTATAAGGCACTACAGATGGGCAATGCGACTGAGGTATCTGCTGTCGATAAATTCAGTCTCGTCCTTACCCTCGTTCTAGCCTTTTTCTTCCTACAGGATGTCCTGACGTTTAAAACAATTATTGGTTGTATCCTGATTACGATTGGGACCTTGGTGATGATATTGTAATAAAAAGTGAGATGAACGCCATCTCACTCTTTTTATTCTTAAAATCCATTATGGTCGCTGAGTTCCTTGAACCAGTGGCCTGATTTCTTCAGGCGACGTTCCTGTGTTTCCAAGTCTAATTCAACCAAACCATAGCGGTTTTTGTAGCTATTGAGCCATGACCAGCAATCAATAAAGGTCCAGATTAAGTAACCCTTACAATTGGCTCCGTCTTCAATGGCGCGATGAAGCTCAGCAAGATGCCCTTTGACAAAGTCGATACGATAGTCGTCTTGAATCATTCCATTCTCACGGAATTTATCTTCGCCTTCGACACCCATTCCATTTTCCGTCAACATCCACTCGATATTGCCATAATTTTCCTTGATGTTTTGAGCGATGTCATAAATCCCCTGCTCATAAATTTCCCAACCGCGGTGAGGATTGATTTTACGGCCCGGCATGACGTAAGGTTCGTAGAAATGCTCTAGCAGAAGAGGGCTATCAGGATGCTTAGCAAATCGAGGTGCCATAACGCGCAAAGGTTGGTAGTAGTTGACTCCAAGGAAATCAACTGTATTCTCACGAATGAGTTCTAACTCTTCAACAGTGTACTCTGGCAGCAAATCATGCTCAACTAAAATTTCCACCAATTCCTCTGGATAAGCTCCCAAGACAGATGGGTCTAGGAAAGATTGAGCTTGGAAGAGATCCGCAATGCGAGCGGCCTTGACATCCGCGGGATGCTGGCTACGTGGATAGGCTGGTGTCAAGTTGAGGACAACTCCAATCTTGGAATCAGGAAGGACCTCATGACAAGCCTTCACCGCAAGACTACTAGCCAGTTGCGTATGATAAGCAACCTTAACCGCCGCCTTAGCATCTACCTTGTGAGGATAATGGGCATCATAAAAATAACCAAACTCTACAGGAACGATGGGCTCATTGAAGGTAATCCATTGGTCCACCAAGTCACCATAGGTCTCAAAACAGAAACGAGCATAGTCTTCATAGGCTGAGACAGTCGCCTTATTTTCCCAACCATCTCCGTCTTCTTGAAGAGCAAAAGGCAGGTCGAAGTGATAGAGATTGACTAAGAGACGAATGCCCTTGGACTTAATAGCTTCAAAGACCTGACGATAGAAAGCCACCCCTTGCGGATTGACCTCTCCACGACCTTGCGGGAAAATACGAGACCACTGAATAGAAGTTCGGAAGGCTGTATGCCCAGTCTCTACCAAAAGCTCAATATCCTTTTTCCAGTTTTCATAGAAAGTCGATGTTTTGTCAGGTCCAATTCCATTATAGTAGCGATTTGGTTCTACTTGGAACCAATAATCCCAGAGATTGTCTCCCTTGCCGTCACCAGGAACTCGTCCTTCTGTCTGTGGTCCAGAAGTAGAGGAACCCCAGACAAAATCCTTTGGAAATTTTAACATACTTATACCTCTTAACTTGATGATGTATTTATTCACTCTCATTATATAGAAAAAACAAGGTAAAAACTAGTTACATTTTTGCCTTGTTTTTCTTCTGATTAAAGTTTTTATTTCTTGCTGAGGATTTCAAGGGTTTCAAGCAAGTTGTCTGCGTGAACTTCAATGGTGTCACCAGTCGCCTTGATTTTAACTTCTACGATACCATCAGCTGCTTTCTTCCCAACAGTAATACGGATTGGCAACCCAATCAAGTCGCTATCGCTAAACTTCACTCCGACACGTTCGTTACGGTCGTCTGTCAAGACTTCGTAACCAGCTTCCATCAAGCTTGCTTCAAGTTTCTCTGTCAAGACTTGCGCTTCTTCATCTTTGACATTGACAGTAATCAAATGCACATCAAATGGCGCCAATTCTTTAGGAAAGTTAACTCCCCAAGCGTAACGGTATTCACCTTTTGGCGTTTTATTGACAAAGAGGCGAGCGTGTTGCTCTATAACGGCTGAAAGGAGACGACTGACACCGATACCGTAACAACCCATGATGATTGGCACAGCACGGCCATTCTCGTCCAAAACATCTGCACCCATGCTTGCTGAGTAGCGAGTTCCGAGTTTGAAAATATGACCGATCTCAATACCACGCGCGAAGTTTAGAACACCTTGTCCGTCTGGTGAAATTTCACCCTCACGAACTTCGCGGATATCCACGTATTCTGCAGTAAAATCACGACCTGGGTTCACACCCGTCAAGTGGTAGCCATCTTCGTTGGCACCCACAACAGCATTGCGAACATCTTGCACCTTGCGGTCTGCAATGATTTTCACATTTTCTGGCAAACCAACTGGGCCAAGCGAACCAAAGCCAGCTGGGATAACATTTGCTACTTCTTCCTCGCTCGCAACATCAAAGAAATCTGCTCCCAAGTGGTTTTTCAACTTAACTTCATTGAGTTGGTCATTTCCAACTAGAAGGGCTACAACAAGTTCTCCATCTGCCATGTAGAAGAGAGTTTTAATCGTTTGCTCTTCTGGCACATTAAGGAAGGCTGCCACTTCATCGATGGATTTAACACCTGGAGTTTCCACTCTAGTCACTTCTTCTTCCGCAACGACACGGTTGCTTGGCTTGTACTCGTTTGTTGCCATTTCTAAGTTAGCCGCATAGCTAGACTCACTTGAGTAGGCAATAGTGTCTTCACCAGAAACCATCCATTTGAGCAATTCTGCCTTGATTTCTTCTTGCACTTCTACAGGAATTTCATCAAATGAGGCAACTGACTTGTCTAAGACAACCCAGCGGTCGAGGTCTGTACGGGCTGGTGTGATGGCCATAAATTCTTGGCTATCCTTACCACCCATGGCGCCACCATCACCGATGATGGCCTTGAAGTCCAAACCACTACGAGTGAAGATACGTTCATAGGCTGCCTTGTACTCGTCATAAGTCACATCCAAACTATCGTAATTAGCATGGAAACTATAGCCGTCTTTCATGATAAATTCGCGCGTACGGAGAAGTCCGTTACGTGGACGTTTTTCATCACGGTATTTCGGTTGGATTTGGTAAAGGTTGAGTGGCAATTGCTTGTAAGATTTCACAGAGTCACGAACAATAGCTGTAAAAGTTTCTTCGTGTGTCGGACCTAAGATAAAGTCTGACTTTTCACGGTTTTTCAGTTTATAAAGGTCTTCACCATAGGTTTCATAACGACCTGATTCACGCCAAAGATCAGCACTGAGAAGTGCAGGAGCCAACATCTCCACCGCACCAATCTTATCAAACTCTTGGCGCATGATATTCTTAGCCTTTTCAATCACACGGTTAGCGAGTGGTAGGTAAGAATATACACCGGCAGAAACTTGACGAACATAACCAGCACGCAACATAAGGGCGTGGCTGATAACTTGAGCATCGCTTGGCATTTCGCGAAGCGTTGGGATTAGCATTTTACTTTGTTTCATAATATTCCTCGATTATCTAAAAGAAGAGTCGCATAATGTCATTCCAGGTTACAGCTAGCATCAAGACAACCATGATAACTACACCAGCCATGGTGACATAGGTTTCAATTTCTTGTTTAAGGGGTTTCCGGCGGATAGCCTCTAGGATATTGAGCACAATCTTTCCACCATCCAAAGCCGGGATAGGAATCAAGTTAAAAATTCCAATATTGATGGAAATCATGGCTAGGAAATAGAGGACATTCTCAATTCCATTTTTAGCAGCATCGCTACTTGCCTTAAAAATAGCAACGGGACCACCTAGTTTGTTCAAATCTGGATGGAAAATCAAGTTTTTCAGAGCCGAAAGGATACGAAGTCCTGAGTCAGCAGCTGTCGTAAATCCACCAACAAACATGGATAGAAAGTCTGACCTGACTCCCGGTTGAACCCCAAGAATATAGCGTCCTTGATTTTCTTCTGGCGTTACCGTGACTTGTTTTTCGCTACCATTTTCAGAAATGGTCACATCTAAGGTCGGGGCTGTCTTGTCCTTGGTATCTGCTTCCACAGCCTGGGTCAAGTCTTGCCAATTCTTAACCTCATGCGAGCCGACCTTGGTAATTTGGGCGGTCTCAGCTACACCTACCTTAGCCAATGCTCCCTCTGGCATGACATGAAAGAGATTGGTCTGAGTATCTCTAACACCACCTTGCAAAAAGATCAAGATCCAAAAAACAACAACACCTAAGATAAAGTTATTCATAGGACCTGCAAAGTTGGTGATGAGCTTACCCCAGATAGAAGCATTTTGATACTGTACATCCAGAGGAGCAATGCGCACTTCGGTTCCGTCTTCTTCAACCACCGTTGCATCATGATCCACTGCAAAGGTCTTTTCTTCTTCCAAGACCAAGCCTTTAATGAAGAGCTTGTCTTCAAAGTCAAACTGGGTTACCTGCATAGGGAGAGCTGTTTGATCCAGTTTCTTCCCTGAGAGGTTGATCCGTTTGACCTTACCATCATCAGCAAGTGTTAAACTAACTGGAGTTCCTGTCTTGATTTCTGTCGCATCATCACCCCAGCCTGCCATACGAACGTAGCCTCCTAGAGGAAGGATTCGAATGGTATAAGCAGTGCCATCCTTACCGATATGGGAAAAAATCTTGGGCCCCATACCAATGGCAAATTCACGAACCAGAATGCCCGATTTCTTGGCAAAATAAAAATGTCCAAACTCATGCACCACCACAATAATCCCAAAAACGAGGATAAAGGTTAGCAATCCAATCATTCAATATTCCTTTCTTTAAAACAGGCCAAATAAGTGCATCATTGGAAACACAATCAGCATGCTGTCAAAGCGATCCAACACACCGCCATGTCCAGGGATAAATTTGCCAGAATCCTTGACACCGAAATGGCGTTTCATAGCACTCTCAATCAAGTCACCAAACTGACCTGCCACACTGAAGAAGGCAGCAAAGAGACTCATTCTATAAATCCCATAAGGAAGAGCAACTGTACTGTCCACTAGCATGAAGATTACCGTTATCAGTACCGCACCTAGAATACCCCCGACAAATCCCTCAATACTCTTATTAGGAGAAACTCTCGGAGCCAACTTATGTTTACCAAAATTCATCCCTGTCAGGTAGGCTGCGCTATCTGTCGCCCAAACGATAAAAAGGGCCAAAAGTACCTTGTCAAAACCTGCCACCCGAGCATCTAGTAAGGCATTGAAGCCAAAACCAACATAAAAGCTCACAGCAATTGGGAAAGCGGCATCTTCAATCGTATAGTTCTTACTGAAAACGGTCGTCCCTAGCATTATGGTAATCAAAACACTGTAGGCAACCACATTCCCATCAACAGGCAAAAAAGTTAGGTAATTTTCTAAAGGGACTGTGAGGGCGAAGGTCGCAAAAAGAGTCAAAGCGCCCTCAATGGTCATAGTCTTTAGCCCCTTCATGTGCAAGAGTTCATGGACAGCCAGCATGGCTAACAAACCAATGCCTATCTGCAACAAGAGTCCTCCCACAAACAAGACTGGAAGGAAAATCGCCAGGGCCAATACCGCAAACAATGTTCTCTTTTGTAAATCCTTGGTCATATCTTCTCCTAAACTCCTCCAAAACGGCGATTGCGATGGTTAAAAGCAGCAATAGCTTCCTGCAAGGCGGCTTCATCAAAATCAGGCCACAAGGTATCCGTAAAGTAAAGTTCGCTATAGGCTGCTTGCCATGGCAAAAAATTACTCAAACGCAACTCACCACTCGTACGGATAATCAAATCCGGATCCCGCAAATCCTTTGGCAGGTGTTGCGTGAAAAGATAGTCCCCAATCATATCTTCTGTGATATCACCAGGGTTGATTTTAGCATCTAGAACATCTTGAGCCAAGCCCTTAAGAGCCTGCGTAATTTCAGCACGACCACCATAATTGAGCGCAAAATTGAGAATCAAACCCGTATTGTTCTTGGTCAACTCCTCTGCTTTTTTCAAAGCTTCAAAAGTCGGCTTAGGCAAACGGTCCGTCTCCCCAATCATCTGAATCTTAACGTTATTTGCATGCAATTCAGGGACGTAGTTGTCATAAAACTCAACGGGCAAGTTCATGATAAACTTGACTTCTTGATCTGGGCGTGTCCAATTTTCTGTTGAAAAGGCATAAACCGTGATGACCTTAACTCCCATCTTGTTAGCTGCCTTGGTCACTTTTTGGAGGGCTTCCATCCCCGCCTTATGACCAAAAACCCGTGGTTGCATCCGTTTTTTAGCCCAACGACCATTCCCATCCATGATGATGCCAATATGAGCAGGAACCTGTGTTGGAACCTCAACTTCTACAGCTTTATCTTTCTTAAAAAATCCAAACATGTTCTTATTCCTATTCAAAAATCTATCGTTTCATTATACCATATTTCCCTATTTTCTTCTATTGCTAAGTTATTAGCTCTCCGTACAGACAAAAAATAAGCCGCCTGATTGGGCGACTTAATTTTATAGGGAGATTATTATGAAAAAGTTTTAGGAGTTTAAGTTAAGTTCCTCTTAACTTATGAACCTAGTATACCGTCCCTAACTTAAATTTTTCTTAAGTTTTTTGAGAAAGTTAGATTTTTCCATTTTTCTTGCCAATTTTTCTTGGACAAGCGTTCTTGATAGAGCTTCATTCGGTCCTCATTATCTAGGAAATGAGGAGTTGGGGATACGTGAAAGTTAAAAATATCATCTAAACCATAAGGCGCAAAGAGCTCTAAAGTTGTGTCAGCATGCAAACGAAGGCCTACCGCCGTACAGCGCTCAGGATATTTACTCATAGCATCACGAGAACTGGTATAGGGAGCAGTGTGGGGACTGTGCTGGTGCATATAGACCTGATTTTTCAACTCCCACCGATACTGAGGAAAATCTTCTCTCAGCTTGTTCTCCAGGGTTACTGTTTCCTCATAAGAAATATCTGGATCAAAGAAAATCACATCCACATCCGTTTCATGATCAAAAGGCGATTTATCTGACAAGAGATTCCAGATGAAATTCCTGACAGAACCTGCTGCCAACCACGAATCTTTCAGATCAAGGTCACGGATGATGGTCAGAATGGTCATCATATCTGGATTTTCTCTAAAAACCTCTAGAATATCTTGTTCATTTTTCACTGTATTCATAGCCTAAATGCTCATATGCCTTAGCTGTCGCCACCCGTCCAGAACGAGTTCGCATGATAAAGCCTTTCTGAATCAGGTAGGGTTCGTACATATCTTCGACCGTCTCACGCTCCTCGGCAATATTAACAGAAAGAGTTCCTAGACCGACAGGACCCCCACCATACATCTCAATCATGGTGCGAAGGATTTTTTGGTCCACATAGTCCAAACCTTCATGGTCTACATCTAGCATGGTCAAAGCCTTATCGGCAATGACATCATCGATAACCCCATTCCCCATAATCTGGGCAAAGTCGCGCACGCGCTTGAGGAGACGATTGGCGATACGAGGAGTTCCTCGACTGCGTAAGGCCAACTCCGAAGCTGCCTCATGGGTGATTTCCATCTCAAAAATATCTGCCGTCCGCTCAACAATTTCCGTCAAGTCAGCGTGGGCATAGTATTCCATATGACCTGTAATCCCAAAACGTGCCCGCAGCGGATTTGAGAGCATCCCCGCACGTGTCGTAGCCCCAATCAAGGTAAAAGGTGGCAAGTCCAAATGGACACTGCGACTACCCTCTCCAGCCCCAATCATGATGTCAATGTAGAAGTCCTCCATGGCACTATAAAGCACCTCTTCCACCGACATGGGCAAGCGATGAATCTCGTCAATAAAAAGGACGTCTCCAGGTTCCAAATCATTCAAAATGGCTACCAGATCACCCGCTTTTTCAATGACAGGACCTGACGTTTGCTTGAGATTGACTCCCAGTTCATTGGCAATAACAAAGGCCATGGTTGTTTTCCCGAGACCTGGAGGACCAAATAAAAGAACATGGTCCAGTGCCTCATCCCGCATTTTGGCAGCTTCGATAAAGATTTGCAGCTGGTCCTTGACCTTATCCTGCCCAATATATTCACGTAAATACTGAGGACGGAGGGTACGTTCTACCAACTCCTCATCCCCCATGATTTCATTATCTAAAATTCTACTCATGGCTCTATTATATCAAAAATCCAAGCCACAAACAAAAAAGCCACCTGATTGGGTGGCCTCTTTAGGGAGATTATTATGAAAAAGAAAAGTTTAGGATTTCATTAAATAAAGGGTACTCAATGAAAATCGAAATCAGACTAGGCAGATAGACGCAAGCATAACTATAGTTAGCTAAGTCGACTCTAACGAAGATTGATGAGATTTTCGAAGAGTATTAGGAGGTCTTTATTTAATGATTATATGATACAAGATGAATCTTAAAGCTAACTTAACTTTTTCTCTGATTTATTATTTTTTAAAAAATTTTTTTCAAATGGATTTTTCCTCCCCAAGTCATAAAAAAGCCACCTGATTGGGTGACTTCTTTAGGAGATTATGATGAAAAAGAAAAGTTTGGGATTTCATTAAATAAAGGGTACTCAATGAAAATCGAAATCAGACTAGGCAGATAGACGCAAGCATAACTATAGTTAGCTAAGTCGACTCTAACGAAGGTTGATGAGATTTTCGAAGAGTATTAGGAGGTCTTTATTTAATAACTATATGATACAAGAGGATACTTAAACTTTACTTAAGAAAAAATATTTTTTTATCTTTTTCGATCCACCCAAATCATTCCTGTACAGTCATAAGTAGATAAGGCTTCAAATCCCAGAGATCGATAGAATCCCAAGGTTTTTTCTGTCTGATCGGTCACTAGTTGGACTTGATAGGCATCTTTGTAATCACCTAAAGCCTCTTTCATCAAGTCGCTACCAATCCCTTGGCGTTGATAGCTAGGCAAAACGATCAAATCCTGGACAAAAATCGATGAAAAACCATCTCCGACTAAACGGACCAAGCCCACCACGGCATCGCCATCAAGTGCTAGATAAATTGCTAATGAGTTAGATAAGGCCTTCTCCAACATCTGAGGTTGATGTGTATAATTTGTCCAACCAACAGCCTGATAGAGATGCAAAACATCCTCTAGCTTGACGATTTCTTGCCTTCTAATAGTCATCATCTCAATACCTCTCAGAATTCTCTCAAGCTCTTGTGCTGCCGTCCATCTTTATAAAAGTTTTCAGGAGACAGCCATGCTTCCAAACGATCTTTGACTTGAGGCCAGTCCTTATCAATCATAGACAGCCAATCCGTATCACGTGTACGTCCCTTATAAACGACTGCCTGACGGAAGGTCCCTTCATAAACAAAGCCCAAACGCTCCGCGGCTCGTCTTGATGGGATATTTAGAGAATCACATTTCCACTCATAGCGACGATAGTTAAGCTCCTCAAAAACATAGCGTGCCAAGAGATACTGAGCTTCTGTTCCTATCCTCGTCCCCTTAAGAGCAGGAGAAAAAGTGACGGCACCCACTTCTATTACTCGGTTATTCTGGTCAATGCGCATGAGAGAAAAAGTTCCCAAGGCCTTACCAGTTGCCTTGTCTATAATCACGTAGTAAAAACGGTCCTTACGAGCCAACATCTGATTTAAGACGGTAACCAGTTCCTCCATATCTGCCACTGGTTCCTGAAAGAGGTAGGTCCACATCTCCCGAGGAGTACCTGGACCATAAACAGCTAATAAATCCTCCGCATGCTTTTCCACCGAAAGAGCCTCTATCCGAGCGTAGCGCCCTTCTAAGAAATCAATAGAAGGCAATTCACCAGATGTATAACCTTCCATTGACTCACCAATTATCTGACCATATTCATTTACTGGCATTGTTTTCTCCTTGTTTTACGCTGAAAATACTATATCATAAATTACTCTAAATGGAAACTAGCACTCTCCTCAAACCTCATCCACTCACTACATTAGTGATTCGTTTTCTTTCTTTTATCTTCTAAGGCTTGATTAATTCGTTGGGTGAGCTTGTGAGTTTGCCAGATCTGGTACAACCATATCAGTCCATAAATTAATAAGAAAAAGAACCACAGCAAGGGACTCAACAATGCTGAACCCCAGCCAAAAAATAGGTAGGTCAATACTAAAATAGTAGCTGTCGCTAACAAATGAACTCCTACACGCATACTATAAGCAAGAAACTCTAGCCTTTCAAGGATTAAGGTCAATACCCCCATAATTCCACTCATCAAAAACAAAGCTAGAATATTTTTTGTCGTTGGTGCGGGATAGGTAATACCTGAATAAAACTGAGCCAATAACACCAAACTCAAATAAACAAAGGAGGCCGTACGCATTCCCGATACAAAATAAGCAATCAATCGCTTCATGATTTTCTCCTATAAACCTAGATAATCCATTAAGGACTTAACGTATTTCCGACTCACACTCGATTTGAGACCCCGAGTCATCTTAGCCATCATGTTCCCTGAAAAGCTATCCGATAATGACTCTAAATGGTCAATGTTTATAACTGAATGACGTGATATCTGTATAAAGTTGCGTCGGTTAATCCGATTCTGAAAGTTTGTCAATGTTTCCTTAGTTTTATAAATCCCGTCTACTGTATAAATGGTCAACAAATTTTTATCAATATCTGCTAGAATAAGATCCTCAATTTTCACCATAACCAGATGATCATCTGTTCGAATAGGAATGACCACCTGATTGGTCGTTGAAAATTGTTCTAAATACTCCATGACTTCTCTCGCTTGGTCGGTTAACTGAGCTGCCTGAATTAAAATGTGTGGGTCTTTTTCTGAAAACTCTGTCTTCATTTCAAAACGAATCTTCATTTTCTCTCCAATACATCTTTATTTTCTCTTGCTAAACACTTTAACAAATAACATCCAAAGAAGAATAGCGACGAGACTGATAATAACCACTATAAAGTATGTTTCTTCCTTTGTCAATAGTTCTTGCCAGTTGATTTGGATTCCCATTTTTTCTTGAAATTCCTGTAACAGACCGCTATTTCCTGTAAATGTGGTCTCTAATGGCTCTTTCATTAAGACTTGTCGATAGAGAGAAGCAATATAAGTTGTAGGGGTACACTTCATGATAATCTGTGCAAAATCAGGTAATACTCCAATAGGGACATAAGTTCCTACTAAAAATCCAGAAGCAGTTCCCACTATCGTTGCCAGTTTACCAAGGCTATCTACAGATTGAAAACGGTAAATCAAGAGAACATTTACCAAACTTGAAAGCAGACTGCTTAACAACATAATCAAAGCGATTTCCGGTAAATGACTGATAACTGGGCTCTCTTTAAAATAAAAACTCATAACAGCATACATAAACACCTGCATGACAAAAGAAATGAAAATACTACTGATTAGATAGGACGCCTGTAAGCCCCAGTTACCTAAATCTGTCAAGAAAAGATCTTGATCCACTTGATTTTCGCGATCCTGAACCATTTGTGTAAGAGCCGTAAAACTGGTTGTCATCCCAGTCACAGCCAAGGTCCCACCCATCAGCCAGTTGTTTAAAAGGTTCGTACTATTAGGGAGTTGGGACCAAGAATCCGTCAAATTCTTCTGCAAAAAAATGATATAAAGGAGGAAGGAAATCAATGCCCCCAATAATGAGAAAAATACTCCCGAACGATTACGAAAATATAAGATAAAATTCCGTTTCAATAAAGCTAGCATTAGCGAACCTCTCTTCCTGTAAGTGCAATAAAGGCATCATCCATAGTACCCGAACGAAACTCAAAAGAATCAATTTCTTCTCGAACTTTTGCCAAATATTCAATGGCTTCCTGTGACGTCCTTGGATAAAAAAGATATTCCAACTCATTTTCTTCCTCTACTGTCATTCCAGTCTGTAGCAACTTTTCTAAATCCTTCATTTCCTTAAAACGAATTTTTAGAATATTAGATGCATACTGACTTTTAATAGCAGTCGCAGAACCTTGCGCAATCACTTTCCCATGATCAACGATATAGATCTGATCCGCTTCATCTGCTTCATCCAGATAATGAGTCGTTAAAATAATAGTCATCCCTTCATCCTTTTGTAGTCGATACAGTAGATCCCAGATGGATTTGCGAGTTTGAATATCAAGACCTGTCGTTGGTTCATCCAAGAAAAGAATATCTGGTCGCGAAAGAAGAGCACGCGCAATATCAACCCGACGTTTTTGCCCACCTGACAAAGTCCTATATAGTTGTTTCTGGAATGCAGTCAAACCCAGTTGATGAATCAAATCATCCACACGACTTACTGCAATCTCCTTATACTGTTGAGCACGAATCGTGAGATTTTCCCTAACCGTCAACATCTCATCCAGTACACTAGCTTGAAAAACCACTCCGATTTTCGTATTTGGCGCATATCGAATCTGACCTTGTGTCGGCTTTTTCAAACCGATTAACATGGAAATGGTGGTTGATTTCCCTGCACCATTGGGTCCCAAAATAGCATTGAAACTTCCTTTTTCAAACTCTAACTGAATATCATCGACAGCCATATGATTGCCGTACCGTTTAGTCAAATGTTTAGCTTGTAAAATCATATTTTTTCCTCCTCTTAACCACACTAGTTTAACAAAAAGAATGAAAGAAAAATCGACTTTTGAGATAAGCAGTTAAAATGAAAGGCCAAGTGGTAAAATAATGGGGGTTAAATTAAAGTGGTGCAGGCTGCAACCGTTTTTCTACCATCGAATCACTAGAGGATGTTGAAAAACACTTATAACCATACATTATATTTTTAAACATACGCTATAAAAGAGATGTTTTATAGCATCCGGCAGAAAAATCCAGGAGTCAATAGTATTGTTCTCGCTAAACCAAACAATAAAAAATGAATCAGAAATCATGGCACACACTCCCTTCTAGTAAAATGAAAATTCTGAATGGGCAGGATTGAATTTGAAGCAAGCAAGTATGGTCCTGAATTTGAAACTGCCATTAACGATAAGTCTATCTATTAGGAAAGAAAACTTCAACACAAGTAAAAACAGCTCTTTTTATCCAAGAAGAGCTGTTCTATTTTATGAAAGGGAGAGTTACTAGTGACCCTTGTGCTTCTCCCTACGTTTTTGCTGTTTGCGTTCAAATTTCTCTTGTTTGAGCAATTGCTTTTGAACACTAGATTGATGTTTTGAAATCTTTTTCCTTTCCTCACACTGCAACTGTAAAAGCTCTTGTGACTTAGAAGAAACTTTCTGCTTCACCTGTTTCTTTACAGCTCGCTGCAGACGCTTCGGATTCTTAATCTTCACATGCTGTTTGACTGTTGCTGCTGGACTAAAAGATAATTGAGTAAACTGAGTCTGTAAGAACTCTAGAATTTCATCCTCTTTTGGCTCCTGACCAAATGTCACACGACAAACTTGATAAGTTCCCTCATACTCTTGTTCAAACAAACCATGCCAAAATCCATCTTCAAAATAAACTGTCAAGCCAATTGAAACGATTTCCACGACAGCACCTCCTTAAATCTATCCCTAAGAATGGACAACCAAGGAGGAAGGTTACTGATAGGCTTGCCTACGTCTGGACTACCAACCAGAACTGTGTTTTTATCTTAGTTGGAACTATTATAGCACGGTTCAGCACTATCTACAAATTTTTCAGATGTGTATCAAAAAAATTTATCGTAGCAAACCATGAGTCTACACTTTCTTTCATTAATAATCGCCAATCTTTTCGATAACGATGATTTGGTTGATACGCAATCGTCAACATATGCCCTGTTTCATGGTATTTTTTAAACAAAATGGATTCCCCTTTATAGTGTGAAATAATATCATCTATCGCGGATGATGCATTCCATATTTCATCAACATCGCTTCCTAGCAATAATAAAGGAGAGGCAATTTTACTCACATCAATCTGAGCCCTACTATCTTCAGGAATATGTTTTCCAAAAAACTTGTTTAACAAATAATTTCCTAGTTGAAATTTTTGATACGGAAGTTCTTTTTGCAAATATGTCCAAGAAGATGAATGAGAGTTGAGTTTTCCCTTTATTCCCTCAAATATTATATTTGAGGGGGAATTGAGTACCAAACATTGCACATCATCCAAAATACTTTGTCCAGCCAGAACAAGCTCTGCTCCTTTAGAACGACCATATATTCCTATTTTTGTATTATCAACTTGAGGATGATGATATAGAAAATCTTTCGCCTCCTCCAGACATTCTATTGGAATTCGTTCTAAATTTTGGGGTAACCCCTCTAAACCAAAATAAGCTATCGCAAGACAAATATAGCCTCTAGAAGATAAAAGTTGGGCAATGTTCTGAGCTTTTTCAATTCTTCCCTCACTACCACTAACAATAATCACGGCCGGCGCCTTTCTTAACTTTTCATCATAAAATAATCGACCTTGAAAATGCTTATCATAAATATCTTGATACCTTATTCCCAGATTCATATAACGCCTTACAAAACTTTTCTCCGCGACCACATCTTTCCCCATCTTGATTTTAATTTTAACACCAAAACGATCTCGCAATGGAATTCTATCAAGAGAACTCGGTAATCTCCTTCTCCTATTCTTCATCGGTTTCGCATTAAAGAATAATCCCATTTCTGAAATCCCTTTATAAGATCCCGAAATAGATGCTGTCTGAGAGGTATCAATCATACCGTCCTGATCAGATAAAAAAATTGCGGTTGATTTCCATATAACATCATGATCTAAAAGTAAGGGAGCATTTATACAGTAATAATCAGACAGGTACATTTCCACACAATACATTGTCCTTGGTTCTAAACCATTGATAGTAATAGAAAAAGATTCATCCGCTAAATCTGTTTGTGAAATCAGTTCTATGTTTACAGTCATATCTTCTCCTTTTGTTAATATACTTAACAACTAAAATTAAAATTTACCGCGACTTTTACCACGGTAATTCTCCCCACACCTTTTCAATGTCATCCATCAATTTCACAACTGTTTGAAGTTCCCCCTCGCTATAATTGTTTAAAACTGAAAAGATTGATTTTTCAATATATGCTTGTTGCTCCTTATGGATTTTAAAAACTTCGATGCCTTTTTCAGATAATCTCAAATATTTATTTTTCCCATTATTCGAATCAAAATCAAAAAAAACTAAATTTTTTTGAATCAATCTTCTAACACTTTGAGTTATTGCACTTCTCGAAACTTCTAATAATTCAGATAATTTTACTAGATTTAAGGGCTGATTTTTCCCAATCACAACAATCAAATGTACCTCATTCAACGTAATAGATTTGTCAACAACACTTTTATGTTGATTTTTTTTTAGCTGTTCAAATGCTAAAATAAATCTATTGAAACGATTATTAAATGTAATAAATTCTTTTTTATCCATAATCTCTCTTTTCTTTGTTAATTATCTTAACAAAATAGAAACTTCTTGTCAAATAAAAATCCTCCAGATTCTACTCTGAAGGATTCCTATCTTATTTCACAACGATATT